>JAUUYB010000159.1 GCA_030590605.1 Candidatus Woesearchaeota archaeon | reverse complement strand
TGTTATCCTTCTCGGCAATATCAATGAAGACCTGAAGGCGTCTGCAGGAAAGCTGACTCTGGGAGGGAATGTCGGAGGTAATGCAGATGTCAAGACAGGAGAACTCATATTCTCAGGTAATCCCTCTATCGGTGGAGACCTGGTATATTCTACTCCTTCAGAAGTGTCCCTTAACGACCTGCAGGTCGGAAATCTGGTATTCTATACAAGATATGAACAGACACATATCCCAAACTTCTTACCAGGCCTCATCTCATTCCTTATGGTTCTGCTTGCTGGAATCGCTTCTATCACCTTCTTTACAAGATTCTCTAAGAAAATCACCGGGACGATAATAGATTCATTCTGGAAATCCATAGCAGTGGCGATCCTGATGATTCTTCTGGTCCCGATAAGCTGTTTCATCCTTTTCTTTTCTTTGATCGGTATCCCTCTTGGATTCTTGATCCTGGGTGCGTTCATAGCCATCCTATTCCTATCAAGAGTATACTTCTCTATTGTGCTTGGACGTGCATTCATGCGATTGATGGGAAATTCTAAGAACATCATGCTTGATTTCTTTGTTGGAATGATAATCCTTTCAATCCTGTTCATCATCCCGATCATAGGGCCGATCATGAAAATAGTGACCCTTCTGGCAGGAACAGGAGGGATTCTTCTGGCGATAAAAGGAAAGAATAGAAATATACCTAAAGTCAGGGCGTATAAGTAAAATAGAAAAAAATATCCTCAGAACTTGAGGAAGTTATTCTCAATATACACATCGAATGTGTCAATCCCCAGATACACTGAGACCAACACAAGCCCTGACATGACAAGAAGTGCATTATCGAATGCTACTCCGAAGAACCCTATAAAGATGAGGGTTACAAGAGTTGCGAATATCAGAAGGATCCCGAACCACACTTGAGTCGATGCATTCAATTTAGTCTCTTTATGCCTGAGATGCGGGAAATTGAATATCATGTACGACGTGTTGAACATCAGTCCGACAGAGAATCCTATGAGCCACGATATCTCATCCCCTTGCACCCCTTTGATGTAAGGATTGACGATAAGATATATCATATAGGTCAGGATTATGCTTATGAACAGCACGACAGTCGATGCGACCCTGTGTTTTTTGTCTCTCATTTAGGCACCTTTAAGGAGGGCAGGTTAGAGGATTTGTTCCCGTCGGAAAGAGAATTGTGTTCCACATCCGGGTAGGATCATAGTCTGTTTCTGTACTGCACCCTCCCTCTTGATATCCATCTGTAAGCATTGCAGTTCGGGCAGTATCTGGTGTTACACCCATAGTCTCCCAGTATTCGCAAAGGATATCCTTGCAGATTGTCATCGATAAGGTCTTTCCGCATTTGCATTCAGTCAGCATCGGGCAATAGATAGCGTCTTCACATGCTCCGACACCGCCTAGAAGTGTAGTATCGTATCCGCCTGTCTCGAGATCACCGTCGAGATCGAGACTGCCTAACCGCCTCATGCAATAAGCTGATACTGATCTTTTGGTGCAACCGTCAGTTGCGGCTTCAGAGCACAGATCCCTGCATATGAGCCGGGCACCGTCAAGTCTATCCTTGAGGTCAGTCTCCCTTTGCATATCTTTCAGTTCAGTCGTCTTCTCAGATATCTGTCCCTGAAACATCTTGAGCATGATCATGGAAACAGCTAAGATTATAAAAAGAGCGACGAAGATTTCTATAGGTTTTTCAGTACCTTTCTTTGAATTGAATATCACTGATGCACACCTCTTTTAATTATATACCTATTTTTTTGGGTTTGGACTATATAAATATTTCTACAAATCAATCAGTTATCTCGACATAACCTACAGGACCGTAAATGAAATAGAGAGTCTTGACAGCACCTGAAGAGATTACAGTGAGTTTTGTAGTGTCATATTCATATGTTGATGATATTGTGGCGAGGTTTGGAGAGACTGTAGTCTTCACG
>JAUUYB010000033.1 GCA_030590605.1 Candidatus Woesearchaeota archaeon | reverse complement strand
TGTAGGATCGACATCTGAATACTCTGCTATCCCCCCACAGACTCCTGCTATCATGCGGTCCTTTTTGCTCCTTGTAAGTTTTTTCTTTGCCATGAGGAGGATAATGCATGTTTGCTATAAAAGGTTTTGTATGGAATGGGCTATTATGAAATCCTCGCTACTATCGTCAGTCCGAGCTCCCACGCTAAACTCATCACAGCCGTCGCGAGGGGATGCTCCATACGGGAACGCAGGCTTCTCGATGAAAGTAAGAGGTGGCGAGGAAGATAGTAGCTTCCGAAGGAATTGGATTTCATAATGGCCTATGGAACGGGTAGTGATGGCTTCTGAGAAGGAAGTCAGTTCGGCAAGATTTATAAGTCTTGAAAATTTATTCTCTTTGATGAGCAGACCAAAGATCGGATTAGCGTTAGGGTCAGGTGGAGCGAGAGGGCTGATCCATATAGGCGTCTTGAAAGTGCTGATAGAGCAAGGCATAAAGATTGATTTCATCTCTGGTGCGAGTAGCGGGGCGATTGTAGGTGCATATTATTCTTTGAAGAGAGAGGTTCTGTCATTTGAGAGAAGATTGTCTTCTATGAAAGGGAAGGATTTCCTTAAGATGATCGACCTCACATCTCCTAAGAGGGGGCTGATCTCAGGTAGAAAAGTCATGAAGTTCATCGAAGAGCTGCTTGGTCCAAAGACATTCTCTGATCTTGAGATACCTTTGACCATCGTAGCGACAGATATGTCTACTGGTGAAGAAAAACTTTTCACAGATGGATTGCTGACTGATGCGATCCGTGCTAGCATATCTTTACCAGGAATTTTCCCTCCTGCAGAATTAGGTGGGTCGTATTATCTTGATGGAGGATTAGTCAACCCGACCCCTGTAAACATCGTGAGGGATATGGGGGCGGATGTAGTCATTGCTGTTGATTTAACGATGAGTACACCTAAGAAATTGGAATCTCCCACTATGATAGACACATTGACAAGATCATTTGAGATAATGAGGACTCACACGACACGTTTGATGATAGAACATGATGCTTCGACTGTGGTGATTAGGAGCAGAGGTCCAGGTCTTTTTGATACATATAAATTCTATGATCAAAGTTTTATAAGAGAAGGCGAACGTCTGGCACGTGAGGCTCTTCCGAGGATTAAAGAATTGATAGGATGACTTTTGAGTGGTACAACATCATTAAAAATACTATTATTTAAAAAATAAACTTATGGTCAAAGATAACACCAAACTTCTCGAGTTGCAGTACAGTCACACTCGGACAGTATTTCTTTCATTTATAGGTCTGATGGTGGCGATCGTGCTTACGAGGGGGGAGACACAAGGTAGTGCCAATGCTCTTATGACATTTCTCCTGGTTGTGACAGTTGCAGCTGCTGTGATATTCGGTATAGGTGTGACAAATTATTATACTCGGTTGAAAGAATTGTTCTCTTAGAGCACATCCTTCACGACGTAGACTTCAAGTTGGTTCGTGTGCCCTTTTTTAAGCCTCATCCCTGCAGTTACCACGACTGTATCATATTTTGATACAAGTTTTCTCTTGTAAGAATCTTTGATGGATTCTCTGATCATCTTTTCAGCATCAGCATATTTTTTTGGTGTATATATCGGAGTCACTCCCCAGCTTACCTGCAGCTGGCGAAGGATCCGCTTCTCGAAGACAGGTGCGATGATCCTGCATCTCGGTTTGAAACGGGAGACATTCCTTGCAGTGAAACCAGATGAAGTAGGCGTGATGATAGCTTTTGTGTCCAGTTCCATTGACGCATGATGGGCTGCATGGGTTACAAATAGCGCTATACAGTCTTTCTTTGGTGTCTTGTCCAGGAGGTCATCGATGTTGTTCTCGACATATCTGTCATATTCTTTTGCGATACGAGCCATGGTCTCTACTGATTCTACAGGATAATTCCCGTTTGCAGTCTCTCCTGAGAGCATGACTGCGTCAGTGCCTTGGAGTATGGCCTGTGCGACATCAGAGACTTCAGCTCTGGTCGGACGGGGGTTGGTTTTCATGGATTCAAGCATCTGTGTCGCTACTATCACTGGTTTTCCGAGCTCGTTGCATTGGTTTATGACCACGGCCTGGATTCCAGGTACTTTTTCAAGAGATATCTCGACTCCGAGATCACCTCTCGCGATCATTATGCCGTCAGAATCATCGATGATATCATCTATGTTCTGGACTGCTTTCCAGTGCTCTATCTTCGATATGATCATGACCTTAGACTTTCCAATAATTTTCCTGAGTTTTTGTATGTCTTCTTTCGTGCGGACGAATGAAGCCGCTATGAAATCAACACCGACTTTTAGTCCGAACTTGATGTCTTTGATATCTTTGTCGCAGAGGAAGGGGAGTTCGACATTGTGTCCTTGGATGCAGACAGTCTTGTTGGATCCAAGCACGCTTCCGTTTATCACTTTGGCCCTGAGTCCGTCTGGGCGTTTGGAGATGATCTGCATCGCGATCAGGCCGTCATCTATCAGGAGTTTATGCCCGACTTTGAGCTTGCCGATTTTTTGGTAGTTTATTGTGAGTTTATTCTTGTCTCCGATGACCTTTTTATTTGTCAGGGTGATGAGGTCCCCGCCTGATAGATCGAGCGTGCCTCCTTCGATTTCTCCAGTCCTGATTTCAGGCCCCCTGGTATCGAGCATGATCGCGATTTCGTCAGACACCTTTTTGATCCTGCGGATGATCGATCTGAAATATTCCTGGTTCCCATGGGAGAAGTTGAGTCTTGCTACATTCATACCTGCTTCGTAAAGTTCTTTTATCACTTTTACTGAGTCTGATGCAGGTCCGATAGTTGCGACGATTTTTGTGTGTTTCTTCATTTGATCCCTCTATTTGAGTGTTATTACATTGCCTCGTCCTTTTTGTATCTTACGGATTTTTCCTTTGTGTTCAAGGTCTGTGAGAAGAAGGCTTACTTTTGCCTTTGAGTAGGGTGTATCCCTTTGAAGATCTCGCTGATTCATCCTTCCGCTATTCTTCTTTAGCAGGTTTATGACAAGAGATTCATCATCCAGGAGTGCCCCTGTCCGTTTCAGCTTGAGGAAATATATGATGGATGCAAGTAGGAAGAAGAGGATAGCGATAGAGATGACCAGAAGATTTCCTTTCTCTTCCATGAATTGGTCCGAGACCATGATCTGGTTTGATTCTTCGATCAGTTGGAGATCTTCTCTCAGGTCTGGGAGGAGGATCAGATCAAGCTTGAAATCACCATCACTGTCTACTTCGATATTATGAGATGCTGAAGCGAGGATGAGGTCTCCGTCAAGGAGGAATGCTGTGACTTGGTAATCTCCTGGGGGGACGTAGAAAGAATACTGTCCGTTCTCTGTCACGCTGCTTTGTGTAGGTTTGGTATCTATCTTTATGACTGCTTTGTCTATCTTGTCAAGGTCAAGGTCATAGACAGTCCCTTGGATGGTTGCGGCTGTGGCTATATGGCAGAGCAACAGCAATATGATCACCATCTTTTTTAGCATCCATTCTTTTATTGATATGCTTCTATAAAAACATATCTCTCTGCTGATTCGGTCAAAAAAGCGGCGTATATGAAAAATACAGCTGTTTCTGTCTCCTTGAACGGTTAACCGGGCAAATGAACGTTTGTGAACAGTCATGAGCGGTTTTATCTGATTTATTAGCTCTCCAAAAAAATGTGTTTATAAGGAAATGTCTAATATTGGATGTAATCAGGAGGTATTGAAATGAAAAGAATTATGGTTATGATCGTTATAGCATTGTTGGTATTGGTTGCTGCAGTAAGTGCACAGCCTAGGCCATTACAGGATCCGGCTCCAGTGGCTATTAATGAAGTCAGGAGGGATATTTCCAGCTTGAGAGATATGGAACAGCTCAGGTCGATGACAAAAGAGGAGTTTCAGGCAGCCTATCAAGCTGGATTAGAATCAGCTCTTGCTAGGTGTGATGAGACAGATGACCCTGAAGCCTGCAAATTAAGGATTCGTGAACGTGCTGAGAATGTGAAAAAACTTTCTGCTGAAGCTGTAACTAAGATACAGAGTATTGAGAAGAGACAACTGGTAAAAACTCTGGATCTGAAGAACCTTGCAACTGACCCAAGATGGGATAAGTACAAAGATGGTAAAGCTAGGGATATCGCACAGCAAAAGCTTGAAGAAGCGAAAAAGGCATATACACGTGCCAAAGAAAAATATGCCAATGCAAAACAGAATTATGATGATGCTAAGGGCAATTTCGATGCAGCAAAGAAACGGCTTCAGGAATGTTCTGGAGATGAGTGTGCAGAGATAGAGGCAGAGATCAGGACTAGAGCCAAAGAATTTCTAGCTAATACTGGAGCGAATATCCTTGAACATATCGGTAAGGTAAAGGCCAATGTCGAGATGAATGAGGATCTGTCTGAGGAAGAGGCAACTGAAATCCTTGCAGATTTGGGTGAGATGGAGTCTGAAATAAATGATGCTCTTGCGACTATCGAAAGTTCAGAAGACAAAGAAGAGATCACAGAAGCTGCCAAGACAATCAAAAAGGCCTGGCTTTCTATACAGAAAAGGCTTCGGGTCCACACCGGGATGATGGTCAATGCCAGGATCGGCGGAGTTGTAGTGCAGATCAAGCAGCTTGACGTCAGGCTGGAACGGACACTTGCGCGTATGGAAGAACAGGGTATTAGCACTGCAGATATCCAGGAGATGGTCGATGGTTTCAGCGAGAAGACTGCTCTTGCACAGCTGAAGTATGAACAGGCACTCGATAAGTTCGAGGATGCAAAGGCAGAATCCGACCCTAAATTAGCTCATGACATTGCGGCAGAAGGTCATGCTTTGATGAAAGAGGCCCATGATGCCCTTCAGGAAGCGCAAAAGTTATTAAGGGATATTGTCCAGGAAATCAATAACGCCGGCGGAAGTGCAGCTCTCGATGCTCCAGAGGATGAAGCAGAAATGGGTGATGATGACGAGGCACAAGATGAGGATGAGTCGGACGATGGGTCTGATGATGATTCTGGAGATGGTTCAGATGATGAGTCGGACGATGGGTCTGATGATGATTCTGGAGATGGTTCAGATGATGAGTCGGACGATGCTCTTGATGATGGGTCTGATGAGGATTCGGACGACGATTCGGATGATGTTCCTGATAACGAGACCGATGACTCGCTAGGCGACTATGATCAGGATGAAGATCCTAAAGATCCAGAAGAGAATGGACAAGACGATCCAGGTAACGAGTACGATGTGGACGAACACCTTGAATAAGGGTTCTGGTCATCAAGGTCTAAAAGAGGTGTAAATCATGTTTAAGTATATGGTATTGACTATAGTCGTGTTGGGACTTTTATTGACTGGCTGCCAGAAGGCAGAATTACCTCCCCCTCCTGGGCCAGCACCAGGTCCTGTTCCAGATACAGATATAACGATAGACAAAGAAATCCAGGAAGTGAACACTATCGATGACGAATTGAACATGGACGACTTAGAAGGTATCGAGAAGGACCTGGATTCAGTCGATTGGTAAACTCTTTTATTTATTTTTTTTTTATCTTTCTTTTTTCTAAACCCTTTTCGACATCTTTATCCATTCACTATCATATTCCACCATCAAGGAGCCAGTCTTCCATGTCATGGAACGATGATTGAGGGTTAGAGAGGAATTCTTTTGCTTTTGTCAGGATATCAAGATGCATATTTTCCTGTACTATCAATGATTCAAAAAATGTTTTTTCTTCATCAGTTTCAGCTCCTGCAAGAGCCTTGGTGTAATATTCGATACCTGCTTTTTCAAGCTGGATACCTGCATCGAATGGTTTTAGCTGTTCTGCGCCCAGTTTTGCATGATCTTTGAATTCGTTTAAGCTCATCCCAAAGATACGCTGTGGATTGTTGTCCTTGAATTTCCCCAGTTCGAGCGGATTCCCTTTAGATATCTGTTCAGCGTAATCATGGAGCAGTTTCCTATGTTCGACCTCGTCATCTGCTAGTCCTGAGAAAGTTGTCTTGATGAAAGGATCAGTCGCTTCTTCGGCGAACTCCCTGTATGCGTTCTCTCCTTTTACTTCCATATCGATCGCTTGCTTGATTGTATCTAGTAAGGTTGCCATAGCAGATAAGGGATGTATTTCATATATAAGACTTGTCTAGAAGTATAAAAAATAAAAAAAATAGGGAAAAATCCCTAATATTTAGGATTCTTGCTTGCCTTGAAAGTCATCACAGTCTTAGCCGGGATCTTGATCTTAGCTCCGGTAGCTGGGTTGACTCCTGTTCTTGCCTTCCTCTTGGTGTGCTTGAAGGTTCCGAATCCGACAAGCTGGACTGGGGCTTTCTTTACTCCCTTCCAGATGTTTCCTAGGACCGAGATGAGTGCTCTTTCTGCGTCTGCCTTGGTCATATCTGTGTCTTTTGCAATTGCTTCAACAAGTTCTGTTTTATTCATAGTTTACACCCCTAAAATTGGTAGTCAACATCGATGGCAACTCGTATTTAAGCGTTATGGTTTACACTTCTTTCAAAACGACAACACCATAAGGCCCGATCGTCCCTAGCTCTACTTCTCGATCAAGCAGTTCAAAGTTCTTGCTGGGAGAATTCTTAAGAATTTTAGGATAAGCAGCCATTCCTGATCCTGCATAATCAAACAGATCAGAGTTCAAAACGACTTCAAAGTCTTTCTTGCCAGTCACACCCACTTTATAATTGTGATGGAACCAGGATGAAAGATTGATCACTATTGTAAATAAAGAAGTTTTCCCTTTCCATGTTGCCGACCTCTCGATAACAATTATCTTGTTTGCATCATCAACATTCAGAAATTTACGATTCTTGGTGAACATTGGCCAGAATGCAGGGTCGTCCATAACGAGATTGACCGCTTTCTTGTAAGCAAGCACATTGTTGCTTGCCTGATTGAATGCAAGATGCCATTGGATAGAACTGTCGTGTTCGAATGTCCCTGTCTGCAAAAGGAATGTCTGAGGCAGATCGAGTGTCCGCCCTTCACCCATGAATGAGATTATCGCTTCCATGACTTTTATCTTGCCGATTGCGTGGTAATGGTTTTCAGGCTGAGTGCAGGTCATTGCGTCATATGCATAGGATCCTGTGCATCGCATCTCCATGAGTCCTGCTGCCGCGTCGTGGTTGTGGAAGTCAGCGACTGTTGAATTGGATTGGCCCCAGTCTTTCTCTTCAGTTATATCCCTGAATTTCCAGGGAGTTATCTCGTTCCCTGATTTGGGCATATACTCTGTGTGGAGATAATAGGTGATGCGGGATGAGTTGTAGGCTGTAGCTCCAAGTGCGCGTGAATCGTCTTCCATAGGTATGACGAGCATCTTGGCGTTGTCTTCGAAGAAGTAATGCGCTTCATAATGCATGAGTGCGAAAGGATTGTATTCATAGATTGTCTTGTTGAGTTCCCTTAAGAAACCCCTCCCATTAGGTCGTTCGTCTCCATCTCCGTTCTTTCCGTACCTGATGATGCCGTCCACGTTATCAATCCTGAACCCGTCGATCTTGTATCTTTTCATGAAGTGCAGTACAGATGATATTATGAATCTGCAGACATATGGGTTCTCATAATCGATTCGCATGGTTCCCCATGGCGTGACTTCTTTCATGTAGATCCTGGTGCCGTATCTGTTCTTCCAGTTCTGTATGCCGTTTGCGGATCCGTCTTTGCCGAAGATGCTGTAATCCTTATGCGGCAGATGGCCGATGACGAAATCTCCTATGACTGCGATGCCGTGCTTATGGCATTCATCTATCATCCTTGCGAAATCGTCTGGTGTTCCCCAGTTCTTCTGGATCGCGAACTGGAACGGTACGAGGTATCTGAATTTCCAGTTGTCCCCATCGATGCTCTGTGCGAACGGAAGGAACTGGATGGTATTAAATCCTAACTCCTTGATATAGTCGAGGATTCCTGAATCTGCGATATAGCTGAAATAGTCTTTTTGTTCGATATCCGCGCCTTTCACTCCGTTCTTATCAGCCCAATGGACGATGAGTCCGGGAAGGTCTGCCTGAAGGATCCGTGTAGAACGATGGATAGTGTCGATGAATCCATGCTTTTGCTTGTAGCTTTGCGGGTCTTCGTAGTCCCAGAAGATAGTATTGCCGTCTTCATCGAAATAATGCCCTGCAGGGTCCTGCATATAGGTTTCTTTTCCCTTGTTCTTTACGAGCAACTTGTAAGAATCCTTATGTTTCATGCAATCAAGTTCAATTTCACAAAATACGCTGTGGTCATCATGGACGAGTTCATAACCTTCAAGGTTCTTACCCCATTCATTGAATTTTCCGACGATATAGACTTTGGTCTCAGGATTGTCTACAAGCACTCTTACCCGTACTTTAGTCGCTTTCCCTCCGCTTCGTTCAGTCACAGTAAGACCGAATTGAGGCTCCCAGGAATCGATGTCTTTGGTCGCTTTGCTGTTATCTATGAATTTCTCCCATTGGTATAACAATATAATCCCCCGTTTGTGAGTTCAAGAATACTCATATATAACATGCTTAAATAAGTTATGATTGTGCATTCGCAGCAGAAAATGTATAGGGAAATCCCATTTTTGGTACTTGTTGAGAATCGGACCAGGATGTTAAAATTTAATTGTGGTTCAAGTACAAAAAATGGGGGTCATTTTCTGCTGCGAATGCGGGTGTGCAAGAATCAAGCCCTCTCCTGCTATTCTTCAGTCGATTTAAATATCATTGAGATTATGGATAAGGTGGTGATAGAGATGAAGTATAAGAAAGAAGACGAACTTTTTGAAGAGTTGAGTTGTGAAGAGCTATCCGTGATGGAGACTAAGGCAGTAGATTCCAAGAAAGAGGAGCTAGAGGATATGCAGTGGACCAAAGAATGTCACTTAAGGTAGCTTCGTTCCTGGAGACATCGACAGTTGATTATCCCGGTAACTTGAGTGCTGTCCTGTGGTTATCTGGATGTCCATTCAGGTGTCCTTTTTGCCAGAACAGCGACGTTGCATTAGGGAGTGTAGGCGAAGATATTTCTGTTGCAGATATATTGAAGAAGATAAGGTCTGTGCTTCCATTCATCGATGCCCTAACTATAACTGGAGGGGAACCTACTCTACAGCACGTCGAATTGATTGAATTGCTTAAAGCAGTCAAGAAGATGGGATTGAAGACCCACTTAGATACTAATGGTTATTTCCCTGAAGTATTGAAGGCTGCTCTGCCTTTCCTGGATTATGTGGCGATCGATGTCAAGAATACGTTGGATCCGAATGCCTACCAAAAGACGATTGGGATCACTGATGGAAAGAAGGCTGTGACGAATCTGTTGAAGAGCCTTAAGATCTTAAGATCCCAAAAAAGACTGCAAAAAGACCTCATTGTTGAAGTGAGGACTACAGTCGTCCCTGGATTGAATGATGATGCAGAAGTCATCACAGCTATATCAAAAGAGGTTGATTGGGCAGATAGACATGTTCTCCGCAGGTTCAGGAATTTGACAGTCATGGACCCAAAATACAAGAATATTATTCCTCCATCCGATGAGCGTATGGAACTATTAGCGAAAGCCGCAGGAGGA
>JAUUYB010000090.1 GCA_030590605.1 Candidatus Woesearchaeota archaeon | reverse complement strand
CTATTCCTCACTGCAATCGCAGCAGTATCGCTCCTTGTCGGCGCAGTGGGTATAGCTAATACTATGTTCACTTCAGTACTCGAGAAAACCAAAGAGATAGGGATAATGAAAGCTATCGGTGCAAGGAACAAAGATATACTCCTGATATTTATCCTGAATGCAGGACTTATCGGGCTTGTCGGAGGGATCTTGGGTGCGATTTTTGGAACGATAATATCTTCTGTACTTCCTTCACTCATGGGGGATCTTCCGATGATGAGAGGGGGGACTGTCGTATCGATGCAACTCCTTTTTATGGCGCTGTCTGGATCAGTAATAGTCGGTATGATAGCGGGGGTCATCCCAGCATGGAAAGGATCGAAGCTTCGTCCTGTAGATGCGCTTAGGTATGAATAGAAATGGAATATTCCGCTATTTTGAATCAAACGAGAAAACAGAATTTCGATTATTTACTATGATATTTTCTTGAGAATGTATAGGGTTAGACATCTGTGCTGTTGGTGTGCCTGTCTTTAACCCTCGTGCTATCTGGCCCCATTCTTCTGGGATATCATTTTGATCATTTTCAGCAGGGATAGTTTTTGGAATCTCTTGTTTTATGGAATAGGTCTCATCTGGTATGACCTGATCGAACATATTTGCCGTAGCTATCTTTTCAGGTGGTTCTGGCATCATCTCATCAGCCTTTAATGGTTGAGTATCTGTAGAAATCGGTTCTTGGGTATCGAATATCTTCAGGTTATAGATCTTCTTGAGTGCTGTAAACGCTTTTCTTTCGGATTCCATCATCTCCCTGAATGTCTGCTTTTCTCTTTCGAGTTTTGCACGTTCTGCCTGTATCTGGGTCTTAAGAGTGATGTACTCCTTGATCTTCCTGTGAAGTATATCTCTTTCCTTGTTCTCCTGTTTCTTTATTATGATCTTCTTTGATATCGGGTTGATCTGCCAAAGGAAAGTCTTGATAGAACTAGATTCCTTGTGGTAAAAATCGCTGCTCATCAACTTCCTTTCAGAAATTCCATATTTTGATATCAGGTCTCCCATCTCCTCGAGAGTGTCTGCCCAGACATCTACTGTGGGTTGGTCTACATTTAGCACTTTCGATGCATGTGAAATCCCAATCTTTCCTTTTGAGTTAACAAGCTTGAGAAGACTATCTACACCTGTATAAATGATCTCATTACTGTTTAGTCCCATCGATCCCCCTAACAATGTTACGACTTTAAAGTGGCTAATATTAAAAATGGAATGTGGGCGTTATTTATATGTATTTCGCTCCTATAGGCTTGCTTTGAAAAGATAGAAAAAAATAAAAAAATCATTTCCTGTAGGAGACGTACGGAAGTCGTGTAGTCATGGTAGAACGGAACTCGATGCCTTAATCCCGGCTATTATGAAATCCTTCGGAAGCTACTATCTTCCTCGCCATCTCTTACTTTTATCGAGAAGCCTGCGTTCCCGTAGGGAGCCACAAAATGAGCAAAGCTCATTTGTGCCAGAAAACTAGAGGGTTTTCTTGGCTCCCCTCGCGACGGCTCTGATGTGTTCAGAGTTGAAGCTCGGACTGACGATAGTAGCGAGGATTTCATAATAGCCATTAATCCCTACAAATTTATATATCAAACTGATTCCTTCTTATGTTATGGCAAAACCTGAACTGCTGCTTCCGGCAGGAAACATAGAATGTCTGCGTGCTGCAGTCAATAATGGTGCTGATGCAGTGTATCTGGGATTGCAATCATTCAATGCACGAAGAAAAGCAGACAATTTTACAGAGAGCAATCTAGCCAGCGTGGTCCAGTATTGTCATGATAATCATGTCAAAGTCTATGTGACACTGAATATCCTGATCAAGAACCAGGAGATCGAAGCAGCGATGGATACAGTAAATGCTGTTGCAGAATCAAAAGCGGATGCTCTGATCATCCAGGATCTCTGTCTTATCCCTCTCATCAAGAAACATCATCCAAAGCTATCTATACATCTCTCGACACAGGCTACTGTGACTAATTCCAATATGGTTCCAGCTGGTGTTGATAGGGTGATCCTTGCACGGGAATTGACATTGGGTCAGGTAAGGAAGATTTCAGGAAAACATGAGACTGAAGTCTTTGTCCATGGTGCACTCTGCGTCTGTTATTCCGGTCAGTGTTTATTTTCATCTGTGGTCGGCGGTCGGAGTGGGAATCGGGGACTATGCGCACAGCCATGCAGAAAAAAATACAATAATTCATATCTGCTCAGCACAAAAGATCTGTGCCTCCTTGAAAGATTACCTGATATCGTGAAATCAGGAGTCAAAGCGATAAAGGTTGAAGGAAGACTGCGAAGTCCGCTATATGTCGCGACTGTGGCAAAAATTTATAGAAAATATATTGATCAGCTTGATGATTGGAAAGGGGTCCTAAAAACTGATTTGGAAACACTTGAAGTCGTATTTTCAAGAGAGTTCACTGAAGGGTTCATGTTCGAAGAAAGCATAGTCGATCCGCGCATGCCAATGAACAGAGGATTATTCATAGGTAAGGTAAAGGATTCGAAGATAAAGATAAAACATCCGATATCTAAAGGAGATGGAATCGCGATGCGGCTTGGAGATGAAAGCAAAGGAAGAGCATTAGGCAATATAATGGTCAACGGAAAACCTCAAGAGAATGCGAAAGCGGGGGATGTCGTCGATCTAGGAAATCTATCTGAAGGGACGCTCGTGTATAAGACAAGCCAGGCAGGGTTGGTCGCTGATCTTGGAATTGAATTTATGTTAGTCGATAAAAAAATATCAAAAAAAGAATTTCATATCAGATCTAAGAAAAAAGAATTCCCGGACCAGAAGATAATCGTGAGAGCGTACAACATGAAATCAGCTCTTGAAGCAGAAAAGGCAGGATGCGATATAATCTATTATGATATCATGAAAAAAGACTTTTGTGAACTGCAGGGAAAACTTAAGAAAGCGGAAATATTCGCGGATACTCCAGATATCGTATTCGATGAAGAAATAGCGGGTCTAGTCAAGATGGTGAATGAGAAAAAACCAAAAGGGATAGTCTTAGGGAATAGGGGATTACTGGATCAGTTCAAGGGATATGATATACATCTGAAACAATCCTTCAATGTATTCAACGATGTGGATATCGATTGTTACAATGATGCCATCCCCACAATATCTTCTGAACTCTCTCTTGAAGATCTCAAGCAGATAAAGAATAAACAGTTCATCAGTCTTATCCATGGGCGGATGAGGATAATGGTGCTTAAAGAGAAATTGAAAGCGCCTGAACTCATCGATGAATCAGGAAGGCATTTTGAAGTGATACGTCAGGGTAATTCTACTCAGATAATGAACTATAAAGAATTAGGGTTGTTCAATAAAGTAAGACAGCTGCAGGAGATAGGTATCAAGCATTTCCTGATTGATACGAAAAAAGATCTGGGAAAATATGTCAGAGTCTATAAAAAAATATTATCTGGCGCTGAATTTAATGATACGAAAATCCGGAAAGGGTTTACGACCGGGCATTTCATGAAGACAGTGGCGTAGAATCTGGAAATTCTTAATAATTGCAGAAATTGCGGATTATCAATGTCGAGATTATTAAATCTGTAGAATACTCTTAGATTATGGTCTTTGAAATCATCCTCGCAATACTCTGTGGAGTCTTATGCGGCATCATCACAGGCCTCATCCCGGGCATACATGTGAATCTTGTCTGTGTCCTTGTCGTATCTATGTCAATGGCTCTTCCGTTCTCTCCTCTGCTTCTATGCTGCTTCATAATCGCTCTTGCGATAACTCATTCTTTTTTGGATTCTATCCCCTCCATATATCTCGGTGCGCCTGACCCATCACAAGTGCTCACAGTCCTTCCTGGACATCGGATGTTGCATCAGGGGAAAGGACATTTGGCTGTCAAGATGACGATCATCGGATCGTTGCTTTCGTTAGTCATAGGAGCGATGTGTTTTCCATTGTTCATCAAGGGGATGGCTGCGATCTATCCTGCAGTCAGGTCGTCTATCAAGTATGTGCTGATCGTGATAATGGTCTTTATGGTATTCAGGGAAAAGAAATGGTACTGGGCGCTGCTCGTGTTTTTCTGTGCCGGATTCTTAGGGCTCCTAGTACTGGAAGATGACTCGCTTTCCCAACCTCTGTTCCCTTTGCTATCCGGGCTGTTCGGGATATCATTGCTTCTTTTTGCAGCTGATTCAGGGTTGCCGGAACAGGATAATTCTGCTCAGTCCACTCTTCCATTGCGGACGCTTGGGAAAGCAGGAATCGTGTCCACTTCGATGGGGTTTATCGCTGCTTTTTTACCTGGGTTCGGGTCGAGCCAGGCAGCGATACTCGCACAGCAGATATCCGGCAAGATGGGAGATGAAGGATTTCTTGCTTTAGTAGGGGGGATCAATACTTCTAATATGCTGATATCTATCGTTACAGCATATGCGCTCTCTAAGGCTAGGAATGGAGCGATCGTCAGCGTACTGGAATTGATAGGAGAAGTCGGGTTCAATCAGATGCTTATCTTTTTGGGAGTGTGTCTCACTGCTGGGGGGATCGCAGCTATGCTCGCTATAGTCCTTTCTCGATCTGTGTTACGTTTGGTCTCATATTTTGATTATAAGAAGACGGTCTTTTCGATAATCGTTTTCATAACATTACTTGTAATAGGATTCGATGGGTTCAGAGGGTTGATCGTGCTTGTGACTGCAACAGCGCTTGGTGCATTCGCAGGGTTGTCAGGGATAGGTAAGAATCATCTGATGGGGTGCCTGATAGTGCCTGTGATTGTTTATTTGTGGTGAAACTATATAAATGAGCATTAATGATATATTGATATGGTCAGGGAGAAAAAACGTAAAAAAAATGAGGCTAGTTCTGTAAAAGAATCAACTATAATCGAAGAAGAAATTTATCAAGCTTTAGCAAAAGATCAAGTAAAGAGGTCCTCCCGGGCTGTCCTGAATGAATATATTGGCGGAATTATAATTTTCATATTCATATCATGTATCATTCTCTTTTACCCATATATCAACTCAACTAACCAAGAATTAAGTAACCCAGCCTTGAAAAGTGTGGATGAATCAGTTCCACTAGAAAACACAGATGTCAAGGAAGAGCCTAATGTAGATGATAATGAAGAGCGTAATCCTGAACTACAAAGTCCCGGGGTCGTCGTATCTGATAGAAAAATTAATGAGCAAGATGAAGATTTCGTGTGTACTGATGGTACT
>JAUUYB010000031.1 GCA_030590605.1 Candidatus Woesearchaeota archaeon | reverse complement strand
CAAACCTATCACCAGATGAGATACCCCCATCTTCTTCGCAAGAGATGCCCCCCCATCTACGAGAAGGTCTGCGCCTTTCATGACGCAGAAGATTCCCATCGCAAGGACAAAAAATGAGAGCAACATAACATGATATCCAGGATGAATGATTAATAAATGTAATGATTTCAATATCGAATGTAAAATTTATATACCCTATCTCATTTATCCTGTCTTATGGATTTCCGCTTCGTCGATCTTGGTATCGCCATCGGTGACACCCTGGTCATAGCAGACCTGCATCTCGGAATAGAGGAATCCATCTTCAGTCAAGGAGTCCTCATACCAAAGACCCATATGAAACAGATTGAGAAACGTATCAAATGGATGATCAGGCAGGCGAATCCGAAGAGGATCATAATCAACGGAGACCTTAAGGATGATTACAGTGAAGTCTCTGACCAGGAATGGAGGGATATCAGACAATTCTTATCCTGGCTTAAAGGACATGCTATAGTCTTTGTCAGGGGAAATCATGATACAGGTCTTGATAGGATAGGCAAGAAATTCGGAGTGCCTGTGGTCGAAGATGTCGAGACTGACGGATTCTTCATCACACACGGTGATAAGCTCAAACCCATACCAAAAACATGCCATACTATAATCATCGGGCATGAACACGCTGCAGTCTCTCTCCGGGAAGGTGCGCGTGTTGAAAAATATAAATCATTTCTTGTATCAGAATATGAAGAAAAGCGACTGATAATGCTGCCTTCATTGAACCCTCTTGCAGAAGGACATGATGTAATGGCAGAAACTCCATTATCACCATACCTCACAAACCCTCCGAGTGCACATGCTTACATAGTCGCTGAACCAGGTAAAGTACTGGATTTCGGAGAATTAAAAAAACTAAAAGAAAAAGGAAAGACTTAGACTTTCTTTCGCTGATTCTGCCAGGAAAACGACCTCATCTTAGCAGTCTGGCCGTATCCGCATGAACTGCAGACCTTATGACTCTTATGATAAGTGATCTTACCGCACCTCCTACATGCGATATGGGTCTTCTTCCCAGAATGTTTCCCCATAGAGGGTGTTCCTTTAGTCATTTTTATTCAGGCGAAATCAGTATGATCGTGTCCCCTCGAAGGAATATTGTGCCGAGCTTTCGTTTCATCTCGCCACCTTCACGCTCTTCAGCGTTCTCAAGGACTACGTTAATGTGAATGTCAAAAGCCTTAAGATTTCCAACAAACTGCTTGTTATTCTTAAGCTCGACTATGACTCTCTTGTTCCGTGCCTGATTAAGCGCATCAAGCGGTCTTGATTGTTCCATCATGTTCTACCTCCAAAAAATAAAAACAATCCACTGGATACTGATTTTATATTTAAATCTTTTTGTTTTTTCGACGGGCGACCGATCAGGCATCAAAGGAGGATCTGCCCTAAATCTAAACATCTGTTAGAAAAAGATATATAAATGACATCAACATTACAATGGGCATGAGGTTCTCACGTATAGAGAAAACTGATCTTCTCAAGTCCTGGGCAGCTATAACTATCGCCTTCGCTATCGTGATGGAAGGGTTGAACTTCTCGTTCGCTTTTCTCATTTCCTTGATAATATCTGCTTTCACAGTAGGGATCGGATTCCTTATACATGAACTCGCCCATAGACAGCTCGCCAAGAAATATGGTTACTGGGCAGAGTATCGAGCAGATGACAAGATGCTTATCTTCATGATCCTTGTCTCTTTTTTCGGATTCATATTTGCTGCTCCAGGCGGAGTGATAATACAAGGGAATGTCAGCAAGAAAAGGAACGGAAAGATCAGCGCTGCAGGACCTGGATCGAGCATCATTCTCGTCTTAGTCTTTATCGCACTTCATTTCATCCTTCCATCTGGAGATATCATAAACAGTTTTACCAAATACGGCATGATCATCAATGGGTGGCTGGCTGTCTTCAACCTACTGCCGTTCTGGAACTTTGACGGGAAAAAGGTGCTTGCATGGAATAAGGCTGTGTATGGAGTGATGATGGTCTCTGCAATATTCCTAACCCTAATCGCATTCGTCATATGAACAAGAATATTTCTATAAATCTTATAGTATTATTTAATTATTGAATTTTTTGTAGAAAGGCATAGCAAGTACTAATATATGGGTTTTTTATTCAAAATTATCCCCCTAAGGTATCTTTTCCAAGGTTAACTCGATGGTCGAGACGCGAACGTCTTTTCCCTCTTTGTTCTCGAACTCCTCAGAGTCGATACATATCCCTTTTAACCGAATCTGTCCTGAAAGAAACCGTTTTGTGGCGACTTCCACGACGTCTACAGCACGCGAGATGAACTTCCCACGCGCCTTGACGATGACCTCATCGGCGTTCTTTGTCGTGAACTGCATGATCACCCCAGTCACATAGTTCATGAATGGCTTGCTCCCGACAAATATCGAATTGTCCGGACTCATCCGTCATCCCTCCAACACTTATTTACGAGCTTTCATCATTCGAGTCGCATAGCCGGCTATGATGTTCCGAAGCTTTGCGCTCTGTACATCTACCAGCTTAGAGACTATTACTTTGTTCTCTTCGTAGTTGTCTTTCAGCTTGTCTTCGTGCTTCTTGACAAGCAGGCCCGTCATTCTCTTTATCAGTTTTGTCTTGATTCTACCCAAGTTAAATTCACCGTCATCAATACTATAAAGGTGTATTCTATCTAGCTTTATAAATCTTTGGTAAAATTCTTAGGGTCTTTATCGAAGAACATCTTCCCTCTCGCATCAGTTTTTTCCGAAATGATGCAATTTGTTTCCTCGGGATTTTTCTGTCTGATACCATATCATTTGTCGCTCCTCAATCCTCGTCTACAAATTGTTTTTTCTGTACATTTCGGGAAAAACTTCAGAAGGCGAAAAGGTTATTAATGATTGACATACAGCAAGCGATGAGGTATACATATGACAAAAACAGAAGAAAATCTAAAAGCGGCATTTGCAGGAGAATCTCAGTCACGAAACAAGTACGACTATTTTGCAAAAGTGGCAAAGAAAGAAGGTTATAATTATGTCGCAAAGATATTTGAAGAGACTGCGATAAATGAACATCAACATGCCAAGGACGAATTCAAGCTTCTAGGCGGGATCGGAGATACAAAAACCAATCTCAAAGCGGCTATGGAAGGAGAAGACTATGAAACGACCACGATGTATCCTGATTTTGCAAAGATCGCTGATGAGGAAGGCAACAAGGAAGCTGCATCACTATTCAGGCAGATCGGAAAAGTAGAGGCCCACCACAGGGAGAGATACAAGAAACTTCTTGATATGGTGACCAAAGGGACTGTATTCAAACGAGATAAACCTATAAGATGGAAATGTTCTAAATGCGGGTATATCCATGAAGGAACAGAACCTCCAGAGAAATGTCCTACATGCAAACACCCAAAATCTTACTATGAACCTGAATGCATGTGCTTCGAAGAAGATTGTGAATGTTGCTGCCAGGAGTAAAAAAAAATGACGAAAGTAGACGAAACATATAAATGCGAACTCTGTGGAAATATCGTTAAGGTCGTCGAAGCTGGGGGTGGCACGCTCGTCTGCTGCGGTGCAGATATGGTCCTGCAATAGATATGAACTATGGAAAAAGCTAGGTGAGATACAATGAGCGAACGATTAAAAATAATATTGGAATCTGCGATAAAGGAAGAAGAACATTTTATCAAATTCTATAAAGATGCAGCAGAGAAGACTGAAGTCCCATCTGTCAAAACTGTCTTTCTCAGGCTCTCTCAACAGGAAGAGACCCATAAGGAGAAACTCCTGACACTTGATTATGGAAAACTCCAATCAACAGTCCTTCCTTCTATCGATGAGATAGGCACTGAAGAGGTTCTGCTCCTCACTCCATTAAACGAATTCCAAAACCTTAAAGAAGCGTTCGATTATGCAATCAACGCAGAACAAAACGCCCAAGAGATGTATAGGGGGCTAGCAAAATCTACGACAGACCAGATCGCCAAGGATCTATTCTTGCTTCTTGCAGACGAAGAGATGAAGCATGAAGAAGTATTGAAGATCGAAGTCGAGAAGCTCTTTGATTGAACCTGTCTAGAGGTGTAAAAATGGCTGTATGGAAATGCGCGGTATGCGGATATATACATGATGGGGATGAACCTCCGGAGAGCTGCCCGAAATGCGGTGCTCCAAAAGAACAATTCAAGGAAGCTGAGAACGCTGAACTGATAAAGCAATCACGAAAGACCAATGAGATGCATGTAGCGATAATGGGGCTATATGCCAAGGTCCAGAAATGGGCTAAAATCATACAAGAAGACAAACTAGACCCTAACTGTGTCGTGATAGCTGACAGGGTGATGAAAGATACTACAGAGACAATCCAATCTATCAAGGCGGAACTTGAAGCGCATATGAAGAAGGGGAAATGGGGCTGAATTCGAGCGAAATGAGAACTCGAAGGAAAACAATGAATCTTGTGAGTCAGGTGCAACTACTCAAATCCAGCCCCCTCAGGAAAACAGTCGACAGAAGGCTTGCTCAATTCCGTTCATTCAGAATTAATAATGAGAAGGAATGGTTCTCTGAACTTTGCTTCTGTATCCTCACTGCCAACTCGAAAGCGTTGAGTGCAATATCTATCCAAAAGGATCTCGGACCTGATGGATTTGTAAGCGGTTCAAAGAGGAAAGTCCTTGCTTGCATCAAGAAACATAAACATCGTTTCCACAATAACAAGACCTCATTCATCATGGAAGCGAGAGACCATATACCGATAAAGAAAAAAATCACCGGAATGATTGACGCAGGAGGGATTATGAAAACCAGGGATTGGCTTGCTAGGAATATCAAAGGAATAGGGTACAAGGAAGCATCTCATTTCTTAAGGAATGTCGGATATGAGGGAATAGCTATACTTGACCGCCACATCATCAACCTGATGATCGAAAACGGATATATCAATAAACCGAGTTCATTGACAGGCAGAAACTATCTGGATATCGAAAGGCGTTATTTCCATCTGGCTGATAAGGCACAGATGACTGCTGTAGAACTCGACCTATATATGTGGTATATGAAAACAGGAGAAGTACTAAAATGAACAATGCCTGCAATCTCACCTAAATAACATGAACAGATAGCAATATATAAATAGCAATACCCCCCATAAACCAATTATGAAGAGGTGGATATTCATATCTATCATCCTGATTGCAGGATGCGTCAATGACAGCATGGTAGACCAGGTCGTTCTCCAGGATACAGAATGCGAGGAATTCGGAGGAGAAATCGTGGATTTGATGGAATGCGACGGATCCATCAACCAAGTCTGCGTAATGCGGAACCAGCAGTGTTATATCGAAGACTTCAAGAACGGAAAGTGCATTTCAGACCTCACCCCAAAAGTCCTTTGTGATACAGATCAATAATCACTTATTGACTATCGCGAGGATATCTGCGCCGTATTTCCTCACTTTTTCTGGACCCAGCCCTTTTACTGCAGTGAGATCCATAGTAGATATGGGCATGGTATCTGTTATCTCCTGGATAGTCGAATCATGGAGGATCAGATAAGCAGGTATGCCTAATTGTCTGGCTAGACCAGAACGCCAAGCCTTCAGGTCAGTGAACATATCGCCGGTAGAAGAAATCGCTCTAGCGGCCATTTTAGTCTCGACTGAATCTATCAATGATGACATCCCTTTATTGATGAACCAGGTATGCGTCTTACCCACATAGGTCATCAGGATCTCCTCCCTTGCCCTCGAGAGAGCGACATAGAACAATCGACGTTCTTCTTCTTCCTTATCATAATCATCCGTGATGATCAGATCGATCACTGGATGGTCAGATGACTTACATGGAAAATTGTTAGGGGTCACACCCATCAGGATGACTAACTTCGCCTCTAACCCTTTTATTGAATGGATAGTCGCAAGCGTTATGTCATCCGGGCCGGCAGCTTTTGGCCTACGCTGCTCATCATTCTTTACGACATGAGATATCCCTGCGGTCTTCAGTTTCGCTGAGAGATCATTAAGCTGTCTATTGGTCCGTGCAAGGACAAAAACTTCATTTGGTTCGTATCCATCTATCTTCTCGATTATCAACTCCTGTTCTGCTGCCTCATTTTCACATCCTTTGATCACGATTTTCCGCTTTCCGTCTATATCACTCGTGAGATCCGGAAGCCCCATGTGACGGATAGATTTATTGATAAGATCCACTATATGCTTGTTAGACCTGTAATTTTTTACGAGCGCGATGGTTTCAGCCCCACTATATCTATCCCCAAAATCAAGGATATAATGTATCTTAGATCCTCTCCAACCGAAAATAGACTGCCTGGGATCACCAACCGCAAACAAGTTACCTGAAGAGAGCAATTCCAACAACCGGATCTGCATAGAATTGACATCCTGATATTCATCAACAAGGATGTGATCGAATTTAGGGATGTACTCCTCATTAGCACTAAAGAATCTATAACAGTCCAAGAGCTGATCCGCATAATCCCTAAGCCCTTTCTTTTTCATGGCCTGATCCATATATACGCATATCTGCTTGACCAGTTCAACTCCTGCCCTCTCACTTGCAGTACACTCACATTTGAATGATGCGATGTCATTCTTCTCAAACTTGAAGAGGTCCAGGATCGTGAAACAATCATTCAGAAGGATGAAGGAGAGTTGGTCTTTGGTCTTTGTCCGTATCTGGTTTTCAGTAAAGTATATATCCAATGCCTGGTCTGATGTCTTTCCCAAGCTCTCGATCGCATGGTTAAGGAGAGCTATCTTCTCACCGAACTTTATGACACGGACAGGCCGGCCATAGACAAGATCCCCATAATAGTTCAGATACTTCTCACAGAAGCTGTTGAAAGTCTCGATCATCACCCCGGGAGTATCTTTGAGACGCCCTTGCATCTCCTGCCTCGCTTTCCTAGTGAAAGTGATAGCAAGGATCTTTTTTGGCTGGATACTCCTGAATTTCACAAGAAACTCTGCTCTTTTTGTCAGTACAGTCGTCTTACCTGTCCCTGCACCGGCAATGCATAGTATATGGGTCTTGTCTGAGATTATGGCTTTCTTCTGGTAATCATTGTAATGATTGAGATAGAAATCCATCGATTGGAAGACTTTTTGCTCTTCATCAGATATAATGGTCTCTTTCTCTATATTCCTTCCTCTTACCCTTTTCTTGTGAAGTGTCGGATTGATGAGCTCTTTTCTTCCTTTTGCTGTCAGAGCCAGGACTTTCCAAAATTTCTTACCATTCACATCCGTATATTCGATCAGCCTGTTGCTGACAAGGGATTCTATCTCTCCTCCCACCTCATCAGATTCATAGAGGTGGAATGATCCATAGGTTGCCAGCTTGTCCAGCTTGTTACGACCTATCGACTCATGAGAGTCTCCCCTCAATACTGCAATGAGCAGCTTCTTGCCGACAGAGAACGGCAGAATATCTATAGTCTTCAATATGTCCAGGTATTCAAGCTCCTTTTCCATCCGATAACTGAGGACCAGAGGTCGTTTATATGGTTTACTCTCCACAATCAAATAATCTTTTAAATGATGAGTGTTTCTACTCAAATTATGACCGACGAGATACAACTGACTGAGGACACGCTCGGAAAGAAGATTTCGAGCTTCCTGAATAGAGAGCAGAAGAGCCCATTTAAGGTGAGGGAATCCCCACATGAGATCAAAGCGATCTCCTGCGACCTAGATGATGTCCTCATCCCTACTACAATATATACTCGGTTAGCGCACAAACATGGTATCTTGAAGGCTTCACGAGCAATCAACGGATTCACATCAAGATCTGAACAGGATGACAATATCGACAGATTGTACAAGAAGTTGACAAGGATCATTGTAGAAAGAGGAGCTAATCATCGCAAGCATTTTGATGAACTCTTTATCAATGAAGGTTATGGCGGATCTGAACTAAAGAATCTTGTTGAAATCGCAAGAACCGGATACAGGACCAAAGCAGAGGAAGTCTTCAAGAGCAATATAGGGATGAAGTCTATAGTTACTGATCTTGGAAACTCAGTTGATGGGAAGATCGGGATTGTGACAGCGCATGAACGTAAAGCCGCCCAGATAGATAAACTTGTACTATCCGCTTTGTACTCTTCTTTTGACTCAGACAGCATATTTGTTGTAGGAAACGGAGATTATAAGACAAAAGGAGACGGCCTTAGAGCGCTATCGATGAGACATAGCACCCCCCTCCGTAATATCGCCCATATAGATGATCGATTCACAAGCATATCCCAAGCAAATACTGCGAAGGTCCAGACCATCTATTTCATGAATGAATCAGGAAAATATTGTGTCGGTGAAAGGAAAGAGAACTATCAATCACCTGATCAAGCTCCGAATTGGATGATCCGTTCTCCACGTGAGGTCATCCAGATCGTCAATCAGTCGAAAAATTGATAAACTATTTAAACTAGACTCGTATTCAACTCATATATAGGGGGACAAAAATGGCGATTCTCTTCAAGACCTACAACGGAAAACATCAGCTCCATGTCTATGGGGAAACATGGAATGTTGAATCTAGCCAGGACCTCAAGGATATCCTGAACCTTTTCGACCCTAAGAATGCCAAGAAAGCCGCTATAGTCCCAGGTGACAAAATCATCGAACTGACGCTGAACGAGATGATCATCGACTGCAAGGACCAAAAAGACCTGAATGAAAAATTTAAGGCAATTTCAGGATTCAAGATCAAATATCAGAATATCCGGAAAAACTAAATTCTTTTCCATTTCTCTCACAAAACTTTCTTTAATACTCTTAGTTATAGTAAATATATGAAAAAAACACTCTTAGGATTCGGAATCGGGCTTGGAACAGGAATAATCTATATGAATGCGGTGTGCCCTTCTCCTACTGCTATTCAACAGATGACCTCTTATACAACAATACAAGAATATTATTCAAGTGAAAGGAAAGTGGATACTCCTTTCGGCGGGTCAGCTGACTCATCCTATCTCACTATCAAGAAACATTTCAATGATAAAGGATATCGACTCATCCTAGATTACAAAGGCAAAGAAACCCCTCTTTATGATATCCATGACAGACTTGTCGCAGGAAACGCCATTAAGAATCTCGAAGGGGCATTGAGACATGCTCAGCCCGGTCTAGACAGATTGAAAACACTCATTGATAGTTCCATAGAAAAAATACGTGAAAAAACAAATAAGTAACATAGAATCATATAGAATTGAACATACATACCAATTTTTTCTCTATACAGTACTCCTAAGAAAAACCTACTCTAGAGGAGATAAAACTTTAAATATGAGCCCTCATTAATTAGAGCTAGAGAAATTGACTCTCTTTATAAAGATTACTAAGGTGATTAGATGGTTTGGTATGAAGAACTAGGATTCGATGAGGACCCATTCGACCTGAGTCCCCTGAACAGGGATGATGAACTTGTCGGAAGGGATGAAGTAGCAGAAGAGCTTCAGTACAGGATACAATCCGGAAGCATGGTCCTTGTCGTAGGCAAAGATGGAGTCGGGAAGACCATGCTCCTAAAACGTGTCATTGACCTGAACAAAGGAAATGTCATATATATAGATGGCTCAAAGGTCAACAAGCGACTCAATATCGAAGAACTGCTAAAAAAAGGTGCAGGATTCATAGGTGGGACCCTGCTTGGCAAGAAGCCTAAAGGAATGATCTTACTTCTTGATAATGT
>JAUUYB010000022.1 GCA_030590605.1 Candidatus Woesearchaeota archaeon | reverse complement strand
TTTCCAAGAGAAAAGAAAAAATTACGTGTTTCAATTCATGAACACTGCATACTTCTTCAGTTTCGTATGCTCAAGAACTATCTTGATGATCGAAGTGAGGGGCACTGCAAGGATCATACCTATGATCCCCCACATCCATCCCCAGAAAAACAACGAAAGCAAGATGATGATGGGAGATAATTTCAATTTATTGCCTGCAATCTTCGGTTCTAATAAACTTCCGAATATTATCTGGATGGTGATCAAGATCGATCCCAGCCACACCAGATCCATACCGATCCCCTGCTGGGCGACAAATATGACCAATGCGATTGCAACAGCGATAAAGGAACCGATGTTCGGGATGAAGTTCAGCAAAAAGAACAAGAGACCGAGGATCACGACAAACTTTGCACCGAATATCCATAGTGCGATCATGCTGCAGACTGCTGTGCCTACTGAAATGAGTGATTTTGTGACAAGATAATCGCGGATCGCTTTCTCTGTCTTCAATATAGCTGCCTTGAAACTCTTCTTTGTCTTTCCATCCATCTGTTTCTCTATCTGTTTCAGGAACAGCTTATGTGATGGGATCAGGAATATCACAAATAAGATCACGATAAACAATTCAGAGACCAGACTACCAAAAAATGCCAAAACCGCTTTTATGATCTGTGTCGCACTCTCGCTGATCTTATCTGTATCGATCAGATCTTCCAGATTGAATGATTTTCCGAGCAGAGATTTCCCGTTTTGATCAAGTGATGCGAGGGCGAGCTCGATCCGTTCTTCATAGTGGATAGTAGGTTCGACTTGCTCCTGCTCAGATCTTACAAGGCCGGCAATAAAAAAACTTCCTCCTATGATCACGAACAAGATGATGGCCATTGAAACCCCTAACCAGATCTTCTTGTCAGAACGAAAGAGGGGCATGATAAGAAGGGTAATGATCAAAGCGAGCACGAGAGGACGAAGAAATGACTGCAATTCCTTCAATACCAATACTAAGAAGACCAATCCTATGAAAACAATGCTTATATCGACCAATCGCTTCATAATGCGTTTATCTGATCAATTGGTATAAAATGGTTTTGGTCTGGTTATGTCCCTTGCTGTTCCTGAAATTGTCTTGGATGGATATAATAAATCTCACCTGAGCTAGCCAGAGATTTATCTGGGGTATATTACCCCGCCCTTTAGGGTGAGATTTATTATTCCAAAAATTCGGGTTCTAGAATAATTAGCAAGCCCGATGAATACCCCTCCCTTTAGGGTGGGGATAGGGCTTGCGGATTAGTGAACCCGAATTTTTGTTATATGATAAACATAAGAAATTGATAATCATTTCTTCATATCTTTTATCTTTTTCTCAAGCTTCTTTATCTTATTCTTCAGCTTGTCCGTGCTCTTGGCTCCGGCACTGCTCTCTTCCCTTGATCTGATCATAGCACCGAGATATTCCCTCATCTGGTCATAGGATACCTTCAGGTCACCGAATTCGTCTTTTGAATCGATCTTCACATCATATCTTAGGTTTGCCTGAGTGATCTCATCCATACCTTTATTGATCTCGGATATCGGCCTTACGATAATCGAGTTCAGCAAGATAAACAATACTACCACGAACATGAGCATCATCAATAGATATACGATCATGAGAGTCCTGAAGTAAGATCTGATCTTATCATTCACGATTTCAAGAGTAAAATCAATCTCAGATGTGCCTTTGATCGTCCCTGATACATGGATCGGTGTGATGACTACCAATGTGTTGTGATCCTCTGACACTAGCTGATCTTCAGTCATACCGACTTTTCCTGTTGCGGTTCCATATTTGGAGATGGTCTTCACTGATCCATCATCATTGAATATGCTGATCTTGATATCAAGGATGTCCGGATCAAGCCAAAGATGTTTCTGCATTATCGAGAACATCTTTTGATCATCCTGGAGGATATCTATGCTTTCAATACTTGCATCCATAGAGAGAGCGACAGATCTTGCTCTTTCAATAAAAGAATCCTGGATCTCTTCCCTGAATTTTTGTACCTGATAATAAGATAAGCAGGAGAATACAATCAGAGATAAGAAAAAAACTATAGCTATGATCTTCAATGATAGTCTGCTTTTGATCATGATCACCTGATTAATCTATATATTGCATAATCTGGATTTTATATATATAAATTTTCCTATGCGGAGTATTTTAGAGGTTGGTTAAATTACACACATATTTTGTCCTAAATTAGTGACGACTCTCAAGTGCTAACACTCCCGAAAACTATTTATACAGGCTTTTTTTTGGAGTAGATATGTTAAATGGGGGTGCGTGCAAATTACTGATGAATTTTTGAGACTAGAAAAGACAACTATACCTGAAGTGGGAGATCCACTAGGACAACAACTTATGGATCGAGCGAAAACTTATTTCGGGTATGAACTTGATGATGTGAAGACTTATTCTGTAATAACAGTCGATAAGACCATGAGTGAGATGGCTATGGGATTAATTCAGGATAATTTTGTAAACCCGGTCACAGAAATCTCTTCGTTTGAACCGCTCCTGAAGAAAGCTGAGACTGAATTCGATTATGTGATACATGCACACTGGGGAGCAGGAGTAAGAGACAACCCAGGCGCTACTGCATTAGAGGATCTCTTAGACATGACTCCTGAAGCACAAGGAGCATCAGTATTCTCCTCAAAGATCTATGCGATAAAAGGGGGGGTCTCCAAGGAAGATGTAGAGAAGCTAGCTGCAGAGATGCTTACGAATGACATCGTCGAAGGATTTGAGGTGTACACAAGAGAAGAATGGGATGACAATGTAGGGATAGGCAGGAACACTCCATTCGTTACATTGAACAAAGAGCCGCAGCTTGATGTAATACCTTTGGAAGACCTGACAGATGAATTCTTGCAGAAGTACAGCGATGAAAGGAATCTTGCACTGCATCCTCAAGACATCCCGATTATCAGAGCATACTTTCATAGGGATGACGTAAGAGCAGAAAGAAGAGAGCTGAGCCTAAGCGAAGGACCTACAGATATCGAACTGGAACAGATCGCACAAGGAAGAAGCGATCATTGTGAACATAATACATTCAAAGGGATATTTACTGTAATAGACAAGGATACAGGAGAAATCGTAATCCATGATAATCTCTTCAAGAAGTATATAGAACTTCCGACAATCGAGCTTGCGGAAGCAAGAGGGGGAGTTCCCTCACTTCTTTGGGATAACGCAGGGGTGGATTTCTTCGGTCCTGACCATCTTTATGCGATAACAGGGGAGACGCATAACAGTCCGAGCAATATGGAAGCTTATGGTGGTGCAATAACAGGGATCGTGGGAATATACCGGGATCCTATGGGCACTGGGTTAGGATTTGATATGTTCATGGGAGCATTCGGATTCTGTACTGCAGACCCTGAAAAGATATATCAATATCAGGCAAAACTAAATGCAAGAAGGCTTCTTGATGGAGTAATTGACGGAGTCAAGGATGGCGGAAACAAATCAGGGATACCGACTCCGTTCGGAAACATTCTATTTAATGATGGATATCAAGGAAAAGCGCTTGTATTCGTGACAGCACTTGGTATATCTGAAAGGGAGATTGATGGAGTCCCTCAGGAGTTGAAGACGATCCACCCTGGAGACTATGCGATAATGTGTGGTGGACGAGTCGGAAAGGATGGAATCCATGGAGTCACAGCTGCATCAGAGGAACGGACAGAAGGTACTCCAAAAGGCCATGTCCAGATCGGAGACCCATATACTCAAAAGAAGATGCAGGATTTCCTGATCGAAGCAAAAAAAGAAGGATTGATCAGATTCATCACTGATAATGGCGGTGGCGGCTTATCTTCATCCTGTGGGGAGACAGCAAGACAAATCAATTCTAATGGAACATCTGGGCTTGAAGTAGATATCGATAAGGTGCCTACAAAATATGATGGTCTGGATCACTGGGAGAAATGGGTATCAGAATCCCAGGAACGGATGACTGTGGCAGTCGAACCAAGTAAGTTTGATCGATTCATGGAGCTTTCAAAAAAACATGCTGTTGAAAGCACAATGATAGGGAATTATAATGAAAACGGTGCCATGAAAATTACATCTGGAGGTAAACCTATAGCATATATCAGGGGCGAGCTTTTCAAAGAAGCGTTCCCTCAATGGAAATTCGAAGGTGAATGGAGTTCTCCAGAGATGAGAGGGCTTACTGAACCTGTCCTCAAGGCGCCAGAAGACCTCGGAGCATTGCTCCATAAGATGCTTGGGAGACCCAATATCTGTTCAAAAGAGTACATACACAGGCTCTATGATCATGAAGTGCAAGGCGGAAAAGTCATCGGTCCTCTTGTAGGCACCGGAGAAAATGGAGTGCCAAATGATATGCCTAGCGATGCTGTAGTCTTCCAACCAGTCCTAGGCAAGAAGACTGGGCTTGTGTTTACCCAGGCACTCATCCCACAATACTATGGGATCGATGCAGGGCATATGACTGCTGCTACGATCGATGAGGCAGTCAGGAATGTGATTGCAGTAGGGGCAGATCTAAAACAGCTTGGAGGAGTGGATAACTTCTGCTGGCCATCTGTACAATATCATCCTGAAAATAATCCTGACGGAAAATTCAAGGCAGCACAGCTGACTAGGACATGTGAAACGATGAAAGGTGCCTGCGAGGCATATGGAATCCCTCTTCTTTCAGGGAAGGATAGCATGTACGTGGATGGTATGAATACTGATCCTGAGACAGGACTGCAAAAAAGGATATCTGCTCCTGGAACTCTTCAATTCACTGTTTCAACACCTATCGAAGATGTCAGTAAAGTCGTAACATCAGATGCAAAAGAAGCAGGAAACCTCATCTATATGATCGGTACTACAAAAGATGAAAGAGGAGGATCAGAATATTTTGAGATGGCAGAATCTATCGGACTGAATGTCCCTAAGACAGATTACGTCGCGAATATGAAGGTCTACAGAAAAGTGGTAGAAGCGACACAGGGAGGATATGTCAAGACTTCTAAGAACATAAAGAGGGGAGGTCTTGGAGTCCACCTAGCGATAATGGCTGGTGGAGGAAATCTCGGAGTAGATATCGATCTCTCTGATGTAAGGACTGACAAAGAACATGCAAATGATGTCATAATGTTCTCAGAGTCCACTGGAAGGATGCTCTTTGAGGTCGCACCTCATCACAAGGCACAATTCGAGCGGATCATGGGAGATAGTGCATACCACATAGGTAATTTCACACAACAAGATTATCAGGTAACAGGAGTAAATGGAAAATTGGCAGTGGATGAAGGGATCATGGGGCTCAAGAGGTCATTCAAGAAGCCAAATGAAGACAAATGCTATGTGAGGGGGCCATAAAAATGGTAACAGCAAGAACCCTGGTAGTTACAGGATTTGGACTTAATTGCGACAAAGAGACCGCATACGCAGTAGAACAAGCAGGGTCTAAAGTAGACCTGAAACATCTAAACGAACTATTCGCTAATCCAAAGATGCTAAGGGAATATCAGAACCTGATAAATGGGGGAGGATTTTCCTGGGGAGATGATCATGGGGCAGGTCAGATCTATGCAGGCAGGTTCATACGAAAGGCAGGTGATGAGCTCTACAAGTTCATTGAAGATGGGGGGTTGGTCGCTAACATATGCAATGGGTGCCAAAGCGCTACTACGATGGGAATCGTTCCTGCTCTTGGCGGAGACTATAAGACTCCAAGTGTATCTTTTACAGCCAATGATTGCAGAAACTTCAGGGATCAATGGGTGATGCTTGAAGTCGATCCTGAATCGCCTTGTGTCTTCACTAAGGGAATGGATTATATCCCTCTTCCAGTCCGTCATGCTGAAGGTAAGTTCTATACTGATCAGGACACACTGAAAGAGATACAGGATAAACATCTAGCTGTCATGAGATATGTACATTGGAATACTAAGGAGCGTGCAAACGGTGAACAGTTCATCAACCCAAATGGGTCTCTTGATGATATCGCAGGAATATGTGATGAAACTGGTAGGATATTTGGGCTGATGCCTCATCCAGAAGCATTCCATTCTGCCGTCAACCATCCAAATTATACCCGAATCAAAGACCAGTTAGAGAACGTAGGGATGGAGATGCCGACTGAAGGGATGGGTCTGAAGATATTCAAGAACATGGTGGAATATCATAAATAATCACATCGTCATGATCATGAGCGCCAGATAAGTCACGCCGATGAGCCTCAGTGCTCTTGCGCCAAGGGCGAGGATAAGGAATTCAGGGAGCTTCATCCTGAATATGCCTGAGAGCCAGCAGATAGGGACATAAGGAAGAGGGGTGAGAGCTGCGAGGACGATAATCATCCTTCCATATTTATCATATCTGCGTTTCCACTTCTGATATCTATTGTAGCCATAGAATTTCAGGAAACCTTCTTCTCCATAGACCCTTCCGAGAAAATAACCAAGCGCAGTCGCAGCCATGCTTCCAGCGAAAGCGAAGATGAGGCTTCCAAGCGGAGAGAGTCCGATAAGGATGCCAGCGACCAGCGGAACATCAGGGCCGATGGGCTGCATTATCATGTCAGTGATGAACGCGAGAGCCAGGATAGCTGCGTAGCCATAGACGTCAACTATGTTGATTATGCCCTGCTCAAGCGAGTTTAATTTGAATAGAACCCATAATGAAATCAAGGAGAATGAGATGAATACTGCAAATCCCAGATAGGTGATAGTCTTTCTTCTGTCCCCCATAATAGTGATTTTGCGTTGTGAGTATAAAAAATTATGCATGATCAGGGAAATGTATTGTTTTTTACTCTGCACGCTCCAGCGCCGCCGAGGGCTGCAGACGGCCATCCACTTCGTGTATGTCCTACGGGCCACCCTTTAAGTTTCAAGAACATGAATATTTACAATACCCGTCACAACATAAACAGGCGGATTCATTTGTGATGTTAAACATATTTTTTTTATTAAAACAATTAAGGTTCTTAACTCCTTCGTCAATAATCACTGTTCCGAAAGCACAATCTGAATCCATTTCACAAAGTTTTTTGTTAAGTCTAACTTCTTCCATTGTCTTTGCGTCCATTGGTTTGTGGGTTGAGCAACCCATTATAATCAATATAAGGAAGATGAATATACACAATTTCATAAAACTCTAAATAAATTTTGTTCTATATAAATTTATTGGATGAAACTTAAATTTAATCTAAGAAATGATTTTCTCTGCGATACTAACTATCCTTCCGAAATCCTTGTCATTGGGATTGTACTTGGCGAACTCTACGAGGCTGCACAGATTTAAGCATTCTCTCATCTTCGTCGTGCTTCTCTTTTTCTTTCTCATCTCTCTTAGGACCTGGTTGTTGGTGAGCTGTTTCCTGATATCCATATCATAGCTCATGAAGAATCTCACAGCTTCTCCTACTTTTCCGTAAGCATCTTTTGCTTTGCCTGCGGCATAGAGCTTCTTCGCCTGGCTGATCATCTTTGATGCATGTTTCCTGTAATCGATAGGGGATGGTGCTGGTTCTGGTTCCTCTTCTTTTTCCCTGAAAGCCAGGACTGCGATGAGTCCAGCGAGAATGAAGAACGGGATCAGGTATGGCCAATATGTCCTGTTTCTGGAGAGGTCCACCTCTTCTATCTCTGTCTCATTGAAAGTGGCAGTGATCTGGGCGGTCTGGTTCTGGCTATCGGTGTATTCTATCATGATATCTGAACCCTGGAGCGAAGGGGTGCCTTGTGTGAATCCACCCTGTGAAAGCTCTTCATCATACTTCTTGTAATCCGGATGATCCTTTAGCTTCTCCATCATGTTTTCCATCGAAAGACTTTTCGTAGAATCAAGAGAAGTGACTTCGTCTCCTTCTGTCTTTCCACTGATCTTTGCCTGGTCGCCTTCAGGATTCTCGAAATCCACCTCGAATTCGCCTGACTCGTTTCCTGTAGGAGTCAGTTCTGCTCCGGTAATATTGTATCCTTCGTCAATCAGTTCCTGCACCATGTCCTGGAATTCCTGATCCTGCTGAAGAGCTTTTTGCATCCTTTCTTTTGCCTGGTTCTCCTGTTTCAGCTGATCCTGCATCTCACTTTTTAGAGCTCCGGTGTTCTGGTTCATCTGGCTGTTCTGGACCTTATTCTCGATCTTGTCCGCCTCTTGCTGCTGCTGCATCTGGCGCCTCAACTCTTCTTCTCTTTGCTTTTCCGCTTCTTCTCTTGCCTGCTGCTGCTCCTCAGCCGCCTCTTCTGCAGTCTGAGACTCGCATTCTCCTGGTTCGCTCTCTTTCTTCTCTTCCGGATTCTCGATTATATGGATGGTCACATCTTCAAGCGTCACTATCATGCCTATTCCGTCAGGACCGGTGTATTCGAACTTCCCTTTCTGGAATACATGCTCTCCTACAGCCTGTTGGGGTCCTAGCTCGAAGACCAGCGAAGCAGTACCGTTATCTATCTGTATGGATTGAGATTGGGAGTTCGATGATTGAGTCATAGAGTTTCCGGTCTTCTGCTGCTGTGTAAGTGTGAAAGAAAACTGACCAGTTATGCTCTCATTGAACGAGTTCGAGACATCTATGAGGAATCCTGCGTTCTCTCCGATAAGAAAATAGTAGTCTGTCTGATTCGTTCCAAGTGTCACTTCTTCTGCCTGGACTATCGCACAGATAAGGAGAAACATCCCGGTAATCGCTACTATCATCAACTCTCTTCGGTCTGGCGGCTCTATCATTGTATGATCCTGTATCTCCCATATCGAATATATATCTCAGCCAGAAGAACAAGAAGCGCGAGACCGAAGAACCAATCCCTGATTGACACAGGCTCTTTTTCCCTCTCGATATCCTCGCTGATGGTCTCATAGATATCATCAAGAGTCTCCTGGTCGACTGATTTGAAGTACTCGCCGCCAGTCTCTTTCGCAATCGCCCGAAGCGTAACCTCGTCGAGTTCTGCGAACTGCTGTCTGCCGAACCAGTCTGTCCCGATAACCACAGGCTCTTCAGATCCAAGCCCTATCGTGTAGACCTGGATGTGATTCGCTTTCGCGAACTGGACAGCCTCAGTCGGAGAGATCACTCCCTGATTGTTCACTCCGTCAGAAAGCAGGATCACTATCTTCTTCTTGTTAGGGACTGATGATGCCATATCGATCGCCAGGCCCAGCCCATCACCTATCGCTGTCGCACCCTCCTTTATCTGGATAGCAGTCAGCTTCGATGAAACCCGGTCCTTGAAAGGTGAGAGATAGGCTGCAGTGGTCGCCCCTGACTCGAAGACGACTATACCTATATTGTCTTTGGTATGGAGAGAATCGATAAGCAGCTGTGAGGATTCCTTGGCTGCCTCCAGCCTGTTGGGAAGGTAATCTTTTGCCTGCATCGATCCTGAGACATCTATAGCGAGAACTACATTGACGCCTTCGCGGGTCTGCTTGAGAGGGATATGGGGATCAGAGAATCCTACGATCATCAATATGATCGCTGCGAGAGTCATGTAGAAAAGAATGTTGAGACGCCATGCCACCACCTTATTCTTCTGCGCGCTCTTTATCGAAGCTATCCTTGAGAACTTTATCGCTGCGGTCTTCCGTTTCCTGACAGAAGCCAGATAGTATAATATTATCGCTGGAACCAAAAAGAGAGCTGTAAGAATCCAAGGATTCAGGAAAGTGATCATCGTACCCGCCTCATACGCATCCTAAAGAATGATTTCAAAGGGACTTCGATGTCCTCATCGTCGCTCAACACGATGACGTCAGCTCCTGCCCTCCTGAAGACCAGATCCAATCTATGGTCATCCCGATGTACGATCTTCGCATATTCCTTACGGAAATCTTCATCAGAAGTATCGACCATCACCTGCTCACCAGTCTCTTCGTCTTCTAAGAGGATATATCCTACATCAGGGATATTATGTTCCCTAGTGTCCCAGATACGGATAGCGATGCAGTCATTCTTCCTTCCGAGAATCCGAAGCGGCTTGCTGAAATCATCTGTCAGGAAATCAGAGACAATGAAGATTATGCTTCTTTTCTTGATTATCTTAGAGAATGATCTTAACGCTGTTGCAAGGTCAGTCCCTCTGGATTTCGGGCTATATGTGAGGAGTTCGCTTATGAGCTTCATCACGTGTCTTTTCCCTTTTCTTGCAGGGATGAAACGTTCCAGGGTGTCTGTCGTAAGTGCAAGCCCTACCCGGTCATTATTTCTTGCTGCTCCGAACATCAGGGATGCGATAAGCTCTGTCGCTGCTTCGTTCTTCGCTTTCTCCCTGCCGAACTCTCCGCTGCCAGATACATCGAACACGATATAGACTGTCATGTCACGTTCCTCGATGAATTCCTTGACATAAGGCTCGTTCATTCTTGCAGTCACGTTCCAATCTATAGTGCGGATATCGTCTCCGTATGCGTATTCTCTCACTTCGTTGAATTCTATGCCCCTGCCCTTGAAAATAGAATGATAGGTGCCCTGGATGAGGCCGTCTACCAGGTGCTTGGTCCTGATCTCTACCTTTTTCACCTTCCTGATGATATCTTTAGTGCTCTTCATGGAACCTTGATCGTAGAAAGAATCTTCTTGATGATGTCGTCTGTCTGGATCTCTTCAGCCTCTGCCTCAAACGAGAGAATTATACGGTGCCTGAGCACATCATAGGCGATATCCTGGATGTCCTCGGGAGTGACATATCCTCTTCCGTTCAGGAGGGCGTTCGCTTTCGCTGCGATTATGAGCCAGATCGACGCTCTTGGTGAAGCTCCGTAATCGATATGGCCGTTCACCTCAAGACCATACTTTTCCGGGTGTCTTGTGCAGTCGACTATCTCTGATACATAATCTTCGACTTTCTCATCAGCATAGACAGTCCTGCAGAATCTTTGCAGATCCAGGATGTCTTTTGGAGAGGCGATCTTATTGGTCTTGGGATCCTTCCCTCCAGTCATCCTTCTGATGATCTCTTTTTCCTCTTCTAGATCAGGATAAGTTATGACGAGCTTGAACATGAACCTGTCAACCTGGGCTTCAGGCAGCATGTAGGTCCCCTCAGTCTCGATCGGGTTCTGCGTAGCTAGGACGAGGAAAGGTCTCTTAAGCGGCAAGGTATCTCCGGATATAGTCACCTGGTATTCCTGCATCGCCTCAAGGAGTGCGGACTGGACCTTTGGAGGAGCACGATTGATCTCGTCTGCCAGGATGATGTTAGCGAAGATAGGTCCTTTCTGTGTGCTGAATGTCGCGTTCTTGTGATTGTAGATCTTAGTCCCCATGATGTCTGCTGGCAGGAGGTCCGGTGTGAACTGGATCCTCTTGAAGTCCACATCCATAGATTCTGCGAGAGTCTTTATGAGAAGAGTCTTTGCGAGTCCTGGGACCCCTTCGAGAAGTACATGACCATCTGCGATGATTGCGATCATCACCTTATCGATGATATCGTCCTGACCTACGATGACTTTCTTCAACTCCTCTTTCATAGAGGCGATCTTCTTGGTAAAGATATTGGCTTGTTCATTAAGTTTCTTGATATCGCTATTTTGCATTTCGCCACCCCGCATTCTGGTTCGTTTCCAATGCTATTTAAAGATTATGGAAGATTTCTCTGGGTTGAATATTGAGTGGGTGTAATCGAGCAAATGGAAAGCTTTAAATACCAATATACTCATATGTATACTAAATTCCGTAATTGGTATTTTTTACAGGCGAAAGTGACGAAAAAAGGTGAGATGGGCATCGGCTTCCTGATATTTCTAATGACAGTGCTGGTCATCTCAGTCATAGCATCAGTCGTGATCATCCAGACGACAGGCGCGGCGCAAGAAAGAGCATATACTTCTGCCAGCCAATCAAAATCTATGGTGGCAAC
>JAUUYB010000132.1 GCA_030590605.1 Candidatus Woesearchaeota archaeon | reverse complement strand
AGTTATGCCATGATACGGGTGCTGGACCATGAAGAATACATTGTTCGGGTCTAGTCCATAGTATCTGTTTCGTTCGAATTCTGCGAGGATATCATCAGCTGTGGCTTCGTTTAGTATTAGGAGGGTCTTTTGTTTAGCCAATGCTTGGGCTGGATCCAATTTATGCTTCACTGCGAGCCTTGTGACATCAAATGCCATCTGTAACATATGTCTTTGTCCGAGGGTTAGTGGCATGAGGTTATGCGGGTTCCCGCCGATTTCATCATGTAAGGATTCAATCGTGAATTTCTCTAGCGCCTCGTTGAATTTTTCTTTTGAATTGAGTTCATTCTTGACATCTTTCTTGATTTCTTCGAGGATCATATTCCTGATTCGTTCTATGGAGAATGTAGACAGGTCAATGACATACTTGGTTCCGAGTCCTAGACGGGTGGCCTCTCCGGCTGCTGCATGTTCCCAGAAGAATTCTCCGTTCAATAGAGCTACTTCAGCATAGGTCGTATCGATTCCTTCTTCTAGTACGATGATCTGTTCGTCTTTGATATCTTCAAGTTTATCTAGGTTAGGATAGGAATTGATAGACGCTTGATCCTCATGGATCTTCTCGATAGTGAAATCTTGGTCTCCATAGAATTTCTTTAGTTTTTCCCCGATGTCTTCGAGGACTGAGACCTTGTAGTCGTTGAATGAGTCTGTCCGGATCATCGTCCTATGCTGATGTACTTGAATCCGGCTTTTTTCATATCTTCAGCATTGTAGACATTTCTTCCGTCGACAAGGTATGGTGATTTCATGATTTTCCTGACCTTTTCCATGTCAAGGTTCCGAAATTCATTCCATTCTGTGACAAGGATGAGTCCGTGTGCGTCCTCTGCTGCTTCATATGGGTTCGAGCAGAATATCACATCTGAAAGGATTGTTTTTGCGACATCCATCGCCTCTGGATCGAACACCTTGACTTTCGCTCCTGATTTCTGGAGATCAGAGATGATGATGGTTGCAGGGGCTTCTCTCATATCGTCGGTCTTCGGTTTGAATGCCAGTCCCCAGATTGCGATGGTCTTGCCTGTTAGGTCAGGAAGCATGCTCTTGAGCTTTGGGACGATAGAATGTTTCTGGAGCTGGTTGATCTCTTCTACTGCAAGCAATATCTCTGCTACACAACTATGTTCCTCTAGGGTCTGGATCAGAGCCTTTACATCTTTTGGGAAGCAGGAGCCTCCGTATCCTGCACCTGCTTGCAGGAACCTTGGGCCGATCCTGTCATCCAGTCCCATGCCTTTGGCGACCTCTTTGATGTTGCCGCCGACTGTCTCGCATAGATGAGATACCATATTCATGAAGGATATCCTGGTCGCGAGCATAGCATTCGAGGCATATTTGATGATTTCTGCAGACTTGACATCTGTGAACATGATAGGTTTTCCTGTCCTTGCGATCCCTCGGTATATCTGTTGCATGACCTTCATCGCTTTCTCGGACTCTGTCCCGATTACAATCCTGTCCGGATTGGTGAAATCCTTGATTGCGTTCCCTTCGCGAAGGAACTCGGGGTTAGACACTACATCGAATTCGTGGTCTGTCCCTCTGGTCTTTAGCTCTGATGAGATGATCTTTGTGACCTCGTCAGCAGTACCTACAGGGACAGTGCTCTTGTCGATGATGACAGTATATTTGTTGATATTCCTGCCGATTGACTTAGCGACTGAGTATACATATTGGAGATCTGCCTTGTGATCCTTATCAGGAGGGGTGCCTACAGCTATGAATACGACTTCTGTCTCTTGTATCCCCTTCTTGATATCAGTGGTGAACTCGATCCTGCCTTCTTCTACAGCTCGGTTCAGAAGTCCGCTTAGTCCCGGTTCATAGATCGGGAGTTCCTGTTTTTTAAGTTTAGCTATCTTAGTCTCGTCGACATCGACGCAGATGATATCATTTCCATAATCAGCGAGGATGATCCCTACGACCAGCCCCACATACCCGCTTCCGACAACGCATATCTTCATGTGAATTTCCCCCTAATGTGATATTGCTTGGGACTTAGGGGATATATAAAGTTTATTGAACTGTAGTCTATTATGAAATCATCTATGAGATGCCATTTTCTGCAAAGCCCGTTAAATTTATATACGCGTCATGGCAACAATCCCATATGGATGAGGATATCAGGGCAGAGATATGGAAGTTCGTCTTGCAAAACGCTGTGCGGTTCGAGGGTAAGGCGGATCCAAAAGCTATAGTAGGTAAGGTCATGGGCCAGCACGCCATTCTTCGTGAGGATCCTGATTCTGCATTGAAGGAGATAAAAGAGCTTGTCAAGCAGGCGAACGACATGTCTCCTAAGGACCAAAAGCATATGCTGGAAGGACTGGCTCCTGAGATGCTCAAGAAAAAAGAAGCTAAACGAAGAGACATATTCGACGTTCTCGGAATCATACGTGAAGACGATGTCGTGACTGCATTCCCGCCTGGTCCTGAGAAATATCCGCATATCGGCCATGCAAAAGCATGTCTGTTCAATTATCTGATAGCGAAGAAGCATAACGGCAAGTTCATTCTCAGGTTCGAGGACACGAATCCTAATCTGGTCAAGGAAGAGTTCTATGATATCATGCAGGAGAACTTCAGATGGTTAGGTGTGGAATGGGATGAGCTCATGTTCGCATCAGATCACATGGAACTGTTCTACGAGCACGCAGATACGCTCATACGGAAAGGTCATGCCTATGTCTGCTCCTGCGGAGTGGATGATATCAAGAAATCGAGGATGAAGGGTAAGGCTTGTTCATGCAGGGAAAACGATCCAGAGAAGAACGCTGAGCTTTGGAATAAGCTGCCCGCGAAGAAAGAAGGGGCAGGCATACTCAGGTTGAAGATAGATCTTAAGCACAAGAACTCTACTATGAGAGACCCGACCATATTCAGGATCATCGAGACCCCTCATGCAAGGCAGGGAGACAAGTATTCTGTATGGCCTAATTACGATTTTCAGAACGCCATTATGGATGGCCATTTTAAGGTGAGTTTCAGGGTGAGAAGCAAGGAGTTCGAGATGAGAAGCGAACTTCAGCGGTATATCCAGAAACTCCTGAAATATGAGATCACTAAGACTTTCGAATTCGCCAGGTTCAATATAGAAGGTGTCGAAAGCTCCGGAAGAATTATCCGGGAGAAGGTCGAGAGCGGAGAGTTGATAGGTTGGGACGACCCGCAGCTGACTACGCTTGTGGCCCTCAGGAGAAGAGGATTCCTTCCTGAAGCACTTAAAGACTTTGTACGTTCAACCGGCATGACAAAAAATGAGGCCACCCTGACATGGGATGACTTGATACT
>JAUUYB010000041.1 GCA_030590605.1 Candidatus Woesearchaeota archaeon | reverse complement strand
ATTTATCCGGTTCCCTGTCCCGAATCCTGAATAGTTTATCGAGAACGTGATCGAGTCTCCCAGCGGATCGATTGCAGAGACATTTACATAAATCGTAGATTCCTGCACTACGGACTGGTTCAGGACATCAGTAATAAGCGGGACTGCGTTAGGGAGCACAGTGATATTGAATATCTTAGACACATTCACTGTCCCGTCCCAAACAGTAATGTTCACCAAATTTTCCCCAACATCTCCGGTCAGAGGAGATCCTGAGACCAACCCTGAAACTGAATCTATCGTGAATACTGGAGAATCACTGTAATAAGTAAGGACATCGAGGTCAACATCAGTCGCATTCACAGGATAAGAAAGGGAAGTGTATGCATATATACTTGTATTGTCAGCATTATTTATTACGGGAGCATCATTGATCGGATTGACTATAACTGTGAAATTATTCGTCCTATTCGTCGCATCACCATCATCTACTGTGTAATAAAGCGTCTTGTTACCATACCAATCTGCAGGAAGCGATATGCTAACATTCCCATCTGAATTATTGAAAGTGAATATGACATCGACCGGATCCCCAACCACAGCATTATCGATACCGTAGATAAGCTGGACTCCAGTATCCCTATCATGATTCGATGCATTCACATCAGCATCAGAGAAATGGTTGTCCAAAGAGAAATTATTCGGAAGGGAGGTGTCCTCATCCATCGTGATATTACTCACATTCAGGATGAAAAGAGGATTGATGTTATTGTTGTCCACTGTGATCGTCCAGCTCTGGTTCACGTTCGCACCTGCAGAATCGTAAGCCTCCATGAGAATCGTATGGACTCCGACATCAAACTGGTTGATGCCGATCGAATAGTTAGATAGATTGTCAGTGAAGAGGAGCTTAGTTGACAGGTTATCATCAAGTGTCCAATTATACCAGATCGTGTCACCATATATGAAGTCAATATCTCCTATAGTAACATTCAAAAGAAGCGTCTCTCCCTCAAGAATCGTCACATCTCCAGGATCAAAACTCTCTATGTAAGGAGCATTGTTTAAGTTCGAGACGTTGAAGAATATCTTCATGGCAAGAAAATCTGCAGCATTTGAACTGTTCGTGATAGTTACCGTGATATCCTCTGACATACCTACATCATCGTTCGACGGAGTGAAAATCACGATTCCAGTATCTGGAGTCATATTGAAGATAGAAAAATTTACTGCGAGTGAACCAGAATCATCCGAGAAGTCAACGTATGACTCATTCAAAGTGATGTTGAAATCAAGATATACCTCCTGGCCTTCTGTCACATTGAAGATCGCGCCGTTAGAATACGTCGTCGAACAGAACGAGGTTGCGCATTGGCCGAGTATAGGCGTAGCTAGGGCAATCACTACCATGAGCAGTATCCACTGTCTCACCAGCTCTCCACCTCCACCTTAAATGACTCGTATCCCTTTATCTTCCTATGGGCAGGGATGATGAGCACTTTTTCGGCTGATTCCTTTACATTAAAGAGCAGTCCTGTACCCCCGGATTCCTTCCCCGGAGTGAACAGATGCATATTGTTGTATCTCCAGACAAGCTGCTCTTTTGGAAGATAACGTAATAAACCCTTGATTGTACTTATTATACTTTTCTCTTCTCTCCTCGACCGAGGGATGATAGATAGATTAATCTGCTTGTCTATGCCTACCAATACTTCCTTGATCTTCTCATAGCTCAGGGCCTCTTTTTGCTTAGTATCCGCCTTGAAAGCATAAGAAGATATCCTAACCCCTGTCCTGTAGCGAGGCTTCATCGTGTGAAGCCTGATCAGAACTTCACGGATAATCCCCGCATCCTTCAATGAGACAGAAAGATTTATGGTCCGGTTCGTCCCGAACGCATATGAATAATCTTCGCTCTTCATGACTGTCGCAGATACCGCTTTTTTCATAGAGAGTAATTTCAGTCCGTCAGTAAACATGCTGGATTTCGCAAGTTCTGTGAGCGCTTTCCCCTGAGTCCCCATCATATTAGTGAAATCAGTGAGCACCGCCTGGATATGCGCCTTGTATCTCTCCTGTTTCCTGGACTTGAATCGGTAGACCGCACGGGTAAATGGCTCAACCATCTTATCAAGAAGTGATCGCGGAGACCTGATCTTGTCGATTGTCCTGCTGACCCATAATGAATCGTGATACCTATACACCAATACTGACACCAATACAAGCGCAAGCAATATCAACAACCAGTTCATCCAATTCTTCTTGGCGAGGATCGCTGCAAGCTCTTCTTCCACACATTCATCCGGACATGGACCCCCACAATCAACCCCCTCTTCTCCCTGGTTCCATATTCCATCCTCACAGGTAGGACAAGCTGTACACGGACCACCACAATCAACCCCTTCCTCTCCTTGATTCAAGATATCATCATAACAAGTAGGACAAGGCTCACACGGACCACCACAATCAACCCCTTCTTCCTCTCCGTTCATCACCCCATCATCGCAAGTCGGGCAAGGCGGACAATTCGGACCACCACAATCAATATCTGTTTCCTTTTGATTCAATATCCCGTCTTTACAGGTAGGAATATAATCACATTTCTGTGTCATAGCAGGCTTCATCTCTCCGGGACAGTTAGTATACCATTGACACTCTCTCGTCTTGATGCCATCATCCAATCCTTCATATGTCGGATCGTTCGGAGGGGGGTGATACATACACTCAGTCCAGTTAGTACAGGTAACATTTCGCAAGACGCAATCTGGCTGAGGTCTCGCTCCACCGCCACCTCCACCGCCACCACTTTGCGGCGGCTCAGGAGGTTCTTCCTCAATAAAGGTCTCCTCTACTGTGATGTTGAATACGCCTGATTGATTCACTCCACCATAATCATCCCGAGCGACAAAATACGCCCTGCACGGACCTGTCTCTACTGTAGTGAAATCTCCAGGACTATATCTCACTGTATGCGTGACATTATCGATCGTGAGAGCTATGTTGTAACAGAATGAATCAAGATAAACATAATCATAAGATATCACATCTCCATTGGGGTCGTCAAAGAAATTGTCAAGCGAGAACGTGAAAGTGGAGAAGTACTGCTGGAGAACCAACTCACGATGAGAGTTAGGATAAATCTGAACATACCATGGAGGGATGTTCGCATATAGGATATCAACTACAAGATCCTTCTGGACAATGCTGTCCCCGCACCCCTGGGTATCCTGCACATAAATCGGCTCGGTGATCGTCCCTACCATACTTCTTATCGGCAGGAAACTAATATCTCCTAACAAAGTCGTATTGAAGATAGATGAATTATCCCAGACCGTCAAATTCCCCCATCCAGTCTCAACGTCTGTGAAGTTCAGAGTACAATTGTATTCTCCTGTCTGAAGAACCCCCCAAGAATAGTTAACAGTGAATGTAGGGCTGCAATTCGAGAAATCAATATACGGCTTGTGGTTCAGGCAGATTGTCGCATTACTGACCGAGGTAATCGCCTTCCCTGTAGTCTGAACCGTTTCTTTCTCGACTGATTGAAGTACATAGAAATTGGAACCTAATGATGTCAGAGTCAGGACTATCGCTATAAATACTATGATCTCGTTTTTGTATTTCATACAAACCCTACTGCTATTCCTAAACCCTATAAAAATGGGAATATAAAAGTTTCGGATTTGGCCGTCGAGAAAGGGTAAAAATATGTATCAGCCCCAGATTGTTTTTAAATGACTGGTTACACCGCCCTATCCAGAAAGAATAACATAAGACAAGCCTAGACCGCTTTCACATCGATCCTCAGGTTCGGAAAATGCTGAAGGCAGTGTTCCTTTAAGTTCTCCACGAACTGCTTCTTTGGGTTTTCTATGTCCTTATACATCGAATCAAGCACTTTCCCGAAGTCGCTCCTGAACTGCTGGAGAGACCACCTGCAATCAATCCCAAACCCATCTATCTCTCTTGCAATATCCAAGATATCCTCTTTTCTGAATATGAGCCGCGGAACAATCGTCGTACGGAGCTCTATCTCCAACTTATCCTGATTGTCCCTTAAAATTTCCAGGGTCTGTCTTACACTCTCAATCACTTCTTGTGTCGACTTGAAGAAAGTCATCGATTTCGTCACCTTCTCAAACAGCAACTCGTTCCCTAACGGTGCCTTGTAATCAATACCAACAAAATCAAGAATTTTATTCTCTATAAGATACTTGATGATCTCAGGTTTTGTGCCGTTCGTCTCAATCCCTACCTTCAGGCCCATCTTCTTAGCGAACGTCCCTATCTCTACGAGCGGCCCTTTTTGCAATGAGGCTTCTCCACCAGAAAAAAGAACTGCATCTATGAAATCCAGGTTCTTCCTGATCTCCTTCTTGACGTCTTTTACGTCTTTTAAGTGCTCATCACTAAACTTGATAATCTCAGAATTCTGGCAGTATGGACAGTTAAAGTCACATCCCGCAAAGAAGATCACAGTGCATATATTCTTCGGCCAATCCACTGTAGACATAGAGACTATCCCGCCAATATACGCTTGCATGTTGTAAACCCCTCATAAGGACAGGATAGCGTTCCTTACTCGCTTCATTCCTCATCTTCAGCATCCTCGACGAAATCTGCGAGCGTTGTATTCTTCTTTATCGTATTATAGCTAATATCCATATAATCACGTCCTCTTCTTTATTTCTGCCATAAGCTCTTCTTTCGCCGGAATGCTGCTCCTAAAAACTACGTCTTCATCAATGACTATGCTTGGGGTCGATGCAATCTGCATCTGGAGAGCCTCTATCATCTTATCATTAATATCGATCTCTTCATAGTCCAGCCCCATCTCCTTTGCCACTGACTGACAGAGCTCTTTTGCTGGTGGACACTTCGGACAGTCCGGCCCTGTGTAGACACTGAGTTTCATTTCTTCACCATCTTTTTTCACAATGTATCTCATATATATGTTTTATCAAAGCCTGTCATATACTTTTAACGTTTGTTAATTGTTAATTTTATTTTTTGGAATGACTGACTTGGCTTTTTCATACGAAAACAACACCACAGGCACGGACGTCCGTGCAATGCACGTACTATTACGCCTCGAACAACACAAATCGTGGATTTGTGAGGTTTGAAATGTGATTTCAAACCAACCCCTCACTACGTAAGGGAACGTTCGATGCTCCATCCGGCCTATGTTGTTTTCTCCTTTGGAGAAAGTTTATCGTACGTAACCACTTGTCCAGACGATGATTTCAGCAATCGTTCAGAGTATACTTCTGGCGGTCCTTGAACTCAGCCAACTTTCCTGCATTCCAACTCTTGACAGGAGTGCAATATCCAGTCACTCTTGAGTACCACTGGATCTCATCATCCTCTGCTCCACAGTTAGGACACTTGTCATGGACGCCTCCAAAAGTACGGTTGCACCCATGGCAAAATGTCGTGTCCTTGGTATATGCGAAATATGATGTAAGCGTAGATGAACATATCCTCTTCGTCATCTTGAGAAGCGCATGAGGGTCTGGATCGCTCTCACCGAGCCAGATATGCGAGATGTTCCCTCCCTTAATCAAAGGATGGAACGAGCTGTCCATCTTGAGCCTGTCGAACAACGGGAGCTTCGCAGCGTACTTGATGTGTGATGAATTAGTATAATAGACATCTCCTTCTTTTGTGTCGCCCTGCATGAACGCCCTGTTCCCGAAATGCTTGAGGTCGAGCTGGGCTAGCCTGAACGCGGAACTCTCCGCAGGAGTCTGTACCATACCCCACCTATCCCCTGTCTCCGCCTGGAGAGAGTCTACCTTATCTCCGACATGCTTGATCATCTTCAACGCGAACTTCCATGAGCTGTCGCTCTCGTGAATCTCCTCATTCGTGAGGAGCTTGACCATCTCGTTCAACCCTAAGAAACCGACTGAGTTCGTAGCAGTGTCAAGCTTGTAATATGGCTTCCCATATGTGTCCATGGTCAGGAAGGACGCATGGCCGGAGTCCATGATCTGCTTGATACATTTCCTCTTTATCCTGAATATCTCTTTGGTCATATCGATACGTTCATCAACAATATCCAACGCCTCATCCTCATCCTTAGAGTTGAGTGCGATATTCGGGAAGTTCAAGGTAACAGCCTGGAGAGACCCGCTACGGACCACCCCTGTCTTGATCTCATCCCAGAAATCTCCGTCAGGTCGGAGGAAATACCTGCAACACTGGCTTTGCAATGCATCTGGCATATAAGGAGCTGCCATGTTCAGGAAATAAGGAGTGCCGAACTTTGCGACCAAATCATGGACCTTCAGGAGGGAATCCTCTGCTGTCGGGTCCTTCAAAGTCTCTCGCCTGATCTTGTACTCCGGCTTCGGAAAATGGAACTGCTTTCCTGAATAATCCCCTTTCATCATGACATCTGTGAAGGCATCCATAATTCTCCTTGACTCATCCTGATAGTCTGCATATGTATCTTTCTCAGTCGTCTTCCCACCAGGAAGGACAACAGGGACATCATCAAGATATTTCGGTGTGTTGAACTCAAGCGATGCAGAAGTAAATGGAGTCTGCCCCCCCTTCACGACATCCAATTGGTCGAGTTCGAAGACAAACCCCTGGATTGCCTGCCTTATCTTCTCATCAGACAACCCCTTGACGTACGGAGCGAGGAATGTGTTCATCGAATCGAACCCCTGCCCCCCTGAGAAATAAGTGGATGCAAGTATGAGCACTCTTGAAGCATGCATGAGTGCCACATCGAATTTCTTTGCCGGACCTGAGGTCGCGGTATGTACCCCGTTTCCATCGCTCATGAATCCTTCTTTCAAGAAGAACCTGATATCATGCTCGAAGCAAAACGGCCGTGTCGGAAAATAATCAAGGTCATGTATATGGATCTCTCCTGACATATGCGACCTGCTGATTGCCGGAGGCAGCAGATAAAACAGTGTGTACTGACTCGCAATCGAATCAGCGAACTTCTTATGGATTGTGTCAAGATTGTAATTGGTATTAGCATTCTCCTTGTCCTTCCTGAATATCGTGTTCTTGATGTCATAGACAGGCATGCCAAGCCGGGAATACTCCTTGTTTTCCTTCTCAAGGCCTTGCTCGAGAAGCTTGATGCAGACAATCTCCCGGAGTAGATTCGTGGTCTTCACCACATTCATCTTGATGACCTCTTGATATGTCTCTCTTGCGATCTTCTTTGCAGCTATCTTAGAGATCGAAGTCTCCTTCAGAAGAGATTTCTCTATCTCATCCTGCTTCAATTCACCAATATCTCCAAATGCTGTCATCAGCACCTTTCCGTTTCCGCTTATGTTCATCTTCCAATCACTTCCTGATCCTGTTCATAATCTTCATTTCTTTTCAGAGCCTGCTCGGCCTTACTAAGTTCAGTTCCGAGATAAATTCCGTGGGCAGCTGTACCCACCACATTCTCCCTTACCAACTTGTCCCGGAGGCTGATAGCGGTACTACCCTTAAATGCAATTATCTTCTCTCCCTCGGGGGTGAGATAGTCAACATTAATGTGCTTTTCCTTTTCATCAACTGTTATATAAAAACTTCCTTGGGTGTCCATCTCGATGCCAGAACCGAGGACCTTCGAATAATTATCCTTGATGATCTTCTTTGCATCATCCCAATTCTCCTCATAGATATGTGCAGAGTGTGATACCACCACCAGATCGCCTAAATCAAACGTATGCCCTTCTTTCTCCAAATCTTTCCTTATCCTTTCCTGAAGAAGCCTAAGTGCAAGAGCGTTCTCAGGATAGCCTGCAAACATATCATTGCTTCTCAATGTAGCTGACATGAAGAGTTTTCCATCCCTTGCCCTTAACCAGATATGATTCAAACACGGACTCTCTTTCTCCTGGATGTCTTCTCTTGAATCCCAGAGGCTCACCACAGCCTCGCGAGAATGGATGTTCTTGCATATCTTCTGGACTGCCATGTCTATCTGGTCCTGACCAAAGAAGCTTCGCATCCGGCTCCCATAAGTGTAGGCAACACCCTCAACCCGGGAATCTGATAAGAACCGGGAAGAGTATTCATTGAAATGGCTTTTCGAGAAAGGGAAAAAATCATGTATGATAGGATCTGCCGGGTCCTCATCAGTTATGATCGACATTATATCGATGATCTCCTTTTGGCGACTATCAAATCTTGTCGGCGTGATCTTCCCGAATTTCATAGTCATATCAAGAATCTTCAACCATGCTTCACCGACAGTCCCTTTACGGATGACATATCCAGTCTCTTTTCCAGGATAAGTCTCTGCAACAGGCTCAGGAATCTCATACATCACTTCCTTTCTCTTTGGCATGTCTTTTTGCTTGAACTCTTTT
>JAUUYB010000037.1 GCA_030590605.1 Candidatus Woesearchaeota archaeon | reverse complement strand
CTTCAGAATCCATTTTGGCTTGATTGTCTGGAAGAGATGGTTGGGTGCATCCTATGATGAATAACATGAAATATAGGGGGAGGAGTTTATAATTCAACATAGTTCAGTTTTTGATATATATGGTATAAATATTTTATGGAAAAAAATTGAAGAGTCAAGACAGAATTTCAGGGTATATAGATTTGGACAGAGACTGTTCTTTAAGACTCATGAATTATTATGTTGGTTTGATTCGAAACATTTTTATATCTGTATCGATTCTTAATATATTATGAAATACGGTGATTGTATTCATCATCAGCAACCTTCTTTCTAATTATTACACTATTACTGTCATAAATTGTAATCTAGATTCTCTTATACATCGCCATTGTTAGTCATATCAATGCTTGCAGTGGTGTAATGGTTGCATCCCAGATTGTGGTTCTGGTGGAGGGGGTTCGAATCCCCCCTGCAGGCCTCAGCCGTCAGGGCTTAAAACTGGGAGATAAAAGAAAATGGAAAAGACGAAAGGGTTGTGGATAGAATTTAGTGAGAATAAGTCATCAATGTTCATTAAACTAGCCCAGGGTATTCATAGTTAGCCTTGTTCTGAGGGGGTGGTTCTGATGGAATTGAGGATTGGTATTCCATCAGGGTCGTCTGTAGAATCCAGCAGAGGCGGGCTTGCAGAGGTCCTTAGGAAAGCAGATATACCGATAGCGGGGATAACAGGGTCCTCTCCGCCCCAGTCCGCGTTCGATTGGCTGAGTCCTATGATCGGAAGGCCTCAGGAGCTGCCTGCTCTGGCTGACGTAGGTTTGCTTGACTGTTATTTCTGTGGGACTGATTGGGTTAAGGAATGGGCATATCAGGGGATACTCGCTGAACAGGTGATAGTCCCTGACGTGGGGGCTAAGAAGACCAGGATAGTCTACGCGGCAAGAGTGGATAAGGAGCCCAGGATTGTCGCAAGCGAGTACGCCTACATCGCGAAGGATTTTCTTGAGGATCGCTTCGGTAGGGAGTACGAGATATTCTGTCCAGGTCAGCCTTTCCCGGATAGGGGGGTGATGAGATCCGTAGGGAAGACAGAGGCGAAAGCGTACTATGGATGGGTTGATGGCATAGTTGACATCACTCAGTCAGGAGATACGATAAGGCGTTTCGGTCTAGAAGAGATAGATACATTGTTCACTACAGAGATCGCCTTTTGGAAAGTCCCAGGCCTGATTGGAGAGAAGGCTGAGAAAGTCGATGTCCTGAAAAGCATGTTGGGTAATGTTAAGCCGGGATTCGACTACTTCGTGAATCTGGATAGGCGGTGTGCTGGAAAATTCCAGGAGTATCTTATGTCGAAAGGATTTGATTACTCTATCCAGAAAGCTCAGTCTGAGATGAATTTCTTTATCAGGGACGCGCAAATTGAGCAGGGTAGAGATATCGTGGACATGGCGACTAGCCTCACAAGACCTGGGATGAGCCAGCCGTATTTTGATTGATTTTTTTTTATGGTGGGCACTCAGCGCAGATCGACTTGAACAAGGTAGTGGAAAGATATCTGTCGCCTCGGTCAGGTAAGATGGTCACGATCACACCCTTTTCCATAGTCTCAGCTAGCTTCAGGCATGCTGCGACTGCTGCTCCTCCGCTCATGCCGACAAATAGGCCTTCTTTTGTAGCGAGGTCGCGGGTTGCAGAGAATGCAGTATCATCATCGATGGATATCTTCTCATCATGTGCAGATACATCGTAGATTGCAGGGACGATCGCTTCGTTCATGTTCTTGAGCCCTTGGATAGTGTGCTTGAGTGGAGGCTCCATAGCGATTACCTTGATAGAATCATTCTTCTCTTTCAGGAATTTTCCTGTGCCCATGAGCGTTCCGGTGGTTCCGATTCCCGCTAAAAAATGTGTGATGTTCCCTTCAGTCTGCTCCCATATCTCTGGTCCGGTTGTCTCATAGTGTGATTTCCAGTTCGCGTCATTTTCGAATTGGTTAGGCATGAAGTATTTGTCAGGATTCTCTTTCAGGATCTCATGAGATTTCCTTATCGCGCCGTCGGTCTTGTCGCAGCCTGGCGTCAGGATAAGATTCGCTCCGAACGCTTCAAGTACTTTCCTTCTTTCGACACTCACGCATTCCGGCATGACCAGAGTCACTTTGTATCCTTTGGCTGCGCCGATCATGGCGAGTGAGATGCCTGTATTGCCTGATGTAGGTTCAAGGATGGTCTTTTCTTTGGTCAGGTTTCCATCTGCCTCAGCTTTCTGTATCATGAAGAGCGCTGGTCTGTCCTTCACGCTGCCGCCTGGGTTAGATCCTTCGAGCTTTGCGAGAATTTTTACTTCAGGATTATCATGCAGCTTCTTGATCTCGATAAGAGGCGTGTTGCCTATAGATTCTAGGATATCCATGATGGAAAAGAGTCAGCACGGTTTTTTAAATGTTCGCATGATAATCGAGGACAACAAATAAAATGACAACTAAGTAGTAGTAACAAACAGAAAAGTTTATATAGGAGTGGCACCGATGAGATAAGTATGATCGGAAAAAGGCTTAACAGGATGGAAAGGAACATAGGATCCTCATTCGAAAGAGTGAAAGCAGATATGCAGTTCATGAACCAGCGTATCGATTCCCTCCTGACCAAACAGGGAGAGTTCGAGAAGATGAGCGAGAAGCTAGTCCGTCTTGAGAGCATAGTAAAGGAGCAGAACGAGACCATCGAACGTCTCAAGAAAGAGATAATCTACACTTAAGACTTCTTCGTAGGAATTCTTGTGAACTTCTTGCATTCTAGACAGTAGATCACGACATACCCTTTTGGTGATGTCCTCACTCGGGAATTCACTCCCGGTCGTATATATTTATAGCAGTGCCTGCAAAACTTTCTCCTGAGATTCTTAGGTATAGTGAGTTGGAACTTCATGGCTATCCTTCTTGCATGCGTCACCGCTCTGTGCGCAGCAGGAGGATGAGAAGTAAACATCTTGTCTGCAAGTGTGAAGAGTTCCTTTATCTGGGAACGCGCAGCTACCTTGCCTTGCTTCTTCATCTGCTGAGCGATCTTTTTCTTTGACATTGAAATACTGCTTGGCCTTAAAATATTTAAATCCTTCCAAAGCGAAATATTTATTAACCATGACCATAAATAGCATTATATTAATCATAGGGGGTTGATATTATGGTACTAGGTTGGTTGATAGGCGGAGTGGTATTCCTCATTTCCATATCACTAAAGATAGTCTACCAATATGAGCGTGGCGTCAAGTTCACGCTGGGAAAGTATTCTGGGATCATGAAACCTGGATTACGGTTAGTCATACCGATTATCCAGGCATGGAACAGGATAGATATGCGGACAAAAGTGATCGATGTTCCTGAACAGGACGCGATGACAAGAGACAACATCAGTGTGAAGATCAATGCAGTGGTTTATTATCGTATAGTCCAGGCTGCTGACTCAGTCATCAAGGTCGAGAACTATGCAAACGCTATAAGCCAGCTCTCTCAGACTACTATGCGAAACAGCTGTGGAGAGGAGACCCTCGACAGCCTTCTCGGTAATAGGGATCAGATATCTCAGAAGATACAGAAGATCGTCGACAAGGCGACTGATCCGTGGGGGATCAAGGTCCTCGATGTCGAGCTGAAAGATGTCAAGCTTCCGCATGACATGATAAGGACGATAGCTAAACAGGCTGAGGCTGAGCGTGAGCGAAGAGCGGTCATCATCAAGGCCGAAGGAGAGCTCCAGGCATCATCTAATCTGATCAAGGCTGCCGAGATTTTTGGGAAGGCGGATGGGGCGATGCATCTGCGTACCCTGCAGTCGCTGAATGATATGTCATCTGACCAGACAAACACAATAAAATTCGTACTGCCGATTGAGATAATGAAGGCGTACGAGAAGGGGTGATCAGGATGGTACTAGAATTTCTATCGATACCAGTTATGATAGTGATAGGCATATTCATCCTATCCGGACTTAAGGTAGTCACTCAATATCAGAAGGGAGTGAAGTTCACTCTGGGAAAATATTCCGGTATAATGGAGCCGGGCCTGAGGTTGGTCATTCCGATAATCCAGAGTTGGGAAAGGATTGACGTAAGGACGATTGTAGCTGATGTCGCTGAGCAGGACGCAGTCACGAAAGACAATGTGACAGTGCTCATCAACGCGGTCTTGTACTATAAGGTCATGAAGCCAGAGGCTTCGGTGATGGAAGTCGAGGATTACCATTACGCGACCCGTCAGCTAGCCCAGGTCACGATGAGAAACGTGGTAGGAGAAGCATCTCTCGATGAGGTGTTGAGCCAGCGGGACAAGCTTTCAGGACGCATCCAGCAGATCGTTGACAAGGCTACAGATCCTTGGGGGATCAAGGTCGAAGCGGTTGACTTGAAGGATGTACAGCTGCCGGATAACATGATAAGGGTCATGGCTAAGGAAGCGGAGGCTGAGCGTGAGCGTAAGAGCGTCATCATCAAGGCAGAGGGAGAGGTCACTGCTGCAAAGAACCTTGCAGAAGCGGCTTCGAAGCTGTCTAAGATGCCAGGAGCTCTTCATTTGAGGACTCTCCATTCGATCAATGACCTGTCATCTGACAAGAGCAATACTGTAGTTTATGCAGTTCCAGCAGAGCTTATCAGATGGGTAAATCATATGTCGAAATAGGTGTTCTTTTATGTTTGATTTTTTGAAAGAGATATTAGGGAAAGCAGAACCTGTGATCGAGAAGGACGAGATCGCGTCTAAAGAGATAGAGGAATACGTTTCAGATCTTATTAAGGAGAGGACTAGAGACCTCGGGGCCCATATCGAGAAAGTGAAGAAAGGCATCGAGAATGGGAAGAAGTTGGCTGTTCAGGTGTTGAAGAGGCTTGATGAAGCGAAACTCCAGAACCCTGATGTACCTCTGAAAGCCAAGCAGTTCATGGAAGGGAATCGGGTTGCATATATCAGGAAAGTCAATCTCCTGATAAACATGCTTGATATTCCTGATCGCCTGTCTGATATCCCTGATTTCTGCAAAAGCTATCTGGGGGAGATCCAGTCGTTCCTGAAGTCGACTCAGAAATCGTATCATGTCCTCCAGGAGTTCTTCTCTCACGAATCAGGAGAGGTTGCTCATACTGTCCGCGGATTTGAAAAGATAGTGAAAGACCTTTTAGGGTTTATTGAAGAATCGAAGCTCCATAGATATAATGATCTTGAGGGGGTCGTGACTGAATTCCGTAATCATGTGGAATTGAAGAAGGAAGCTGCAAAGACTATTCTTACTATGGATATCTCATTGAAATCACACCAAAAGAAGGAAAAGGCGATGCAAAAGGAGATTGACAGCATGCTCCGAGGGAAGGAGTATGCAGAGATCAAGAAGAAAAAAGCGAGGATCATCGGGATTGACAAAGAGGTCAGCAGGACAGAGGAGGAGATAGATCACGAATTTGCAGTTATCGGGAAGGCCTTGAAGAAATATGAAAGGGTGGCTATAGAGAATAATGATCTCATAAAGGCGTATCTTGATACTCCATTAAAGGCATTGCTCGACGATGGGGGGTTGGTGATCCTGGATATATTAGAGAGCGTTAAGAGAGCTCTAGATCGGCTCGGGCTTGCAGACAAGAAGAAGGCAAAGACAGAACGTATACTTAACAAGCTTACTAGGGAAAGGTTGGACGGATGGAGAGAGCAGCTCATCAGGTTGAAGAATGAGGCATCCAAGATTGCACATTCTTTGAAGGATAATGAGGTGAACAGGCTGCTTGTCGAACTCCACAACAAGAAAGAGCATCTCGGAAAGGATATCAAGGAATGTGAGAAGCGAATAATCGATTCAAGCGGCATCGTTGACAAGGAACCTGAGCTGAAGGATGTGATTGTGCGGAAAGTGGCGAGTTTATTTAAGAGGGAGCTTGAGATTATTTGATAGGTTATTTTGAAATCATCGCTACTATCGTGCTTCCGAAGGAGTTCATAATAACCAATTTTGGGGCAACATTTTTATATTCTTTTTTCTTGACTTTTTTTATGGCACAGAAATATGATATTGTAGTAGGCATCCCGTCATACAATGAGGCGGATAACATTGCTTTCGTTGCCAAGCAGGCATCAGAGGGTATATTGAAATATTTCCCGGATAAGAAGGGGATAATCGTAAATGTCGATAATGATTCTCCTGATGGGACCAAGGAAGCGTTTCTCGGAGCAGATACTGAGGTTCCCCTGAAATACATATCTACCCCTCCCGGTGTCATGGGGAAGGGCAACAATTTCTATAATCTTTTCAAGTTCGCAGCTGAGGCGGGTGCTGAGGCGGTCGTGGTAGTTGACGGCGATATAACGAGCATAACACCTGAATGGATAAAATATATGGTTGAGCCGATTTTTGATGGAAACGATTACGCGAGCCCGGTGTATTCCAGGCACAAGTATGATGGGACCATCACGAACAATGTATGTTTCCCGTTGATCTATGGGCTTTTAGGTAAGGATATGAGGCAGCCGATAGGAGGGGATTTCGCTTTCTCCGGAAAGCTGAATGAGTATTGGCTTTCGAGACCATGGAAGGAATCGACAAGGCAGTATGGTATAGACATATTCATGACTTCTCATGCGATTTTTGGGGGGTTCAAGCTCGCAAAGACGGGGTTGGGAGCCAAGATCCACAAGCCTTCTGCCCCCAAGCTTGGAGCTATGTTTTCGCAGGTCATCAGGACGCTTTTCACGAATATTGTCGATCAGAAAGAGAAATGGATCGGCCTGACAGCGGTGGAGGACATGCCTGTATTCGGTTTGAAGGAGATGGGGCCTGCCCAGGACTTGGCATTTGATGTCGACGCGATGAAGGCCAATGCTATTTCTAGGTACGGAGAGTATAGGTTCATGATAGACCAGCACCTGACAGATGAGACCTTCAAGAAAATCGATGGATTGGCCACAGGTAATAGATTCGACTTAGGTCACGAGCTCTGGACCGACATAGTCTATGACATGATTGCGTCATTCGCGAAGACATCTGACAAAAGCGAAGTCATCGAGAGTATGAAAGCGCTGTATTTCTATCGGACAACAGCCTTCGTCGAGCATACGCTAGATATGGGCACCCCTGAAGCAGAGGGGCTGATCATCGAACAGGCGAAACATTTCTGGAAAATGAGGCAGAGCCTGATATCCCGGTTGACCTGAGGCGTTTGGAGAAGAAAAAATTAATATAGTCTCTATTCCTGTCTGTGGTGATGATTCCGTTCTATTCTAGATGGAAAGGGAAAAATGATCTCTATCATGCTATCTGTGAGGAGGTTTATGAGGTTGATCAAAAACGGTCTTTCAAAGCCTCTATCCCAGGTAAAGGGTCTCCCTGAATAAAAGCGAGAGATGCGCCTCCTCCCGAAGAGACATGTGTGAACTTCTCAGTCAGGTTGAATTTCTTTGCAGCTGAAGCAGTGTCCCCGCCCCCGATAAGCGAATCGACTGGAAGTTCGGTGATGAATTCTCCGATATCTTTCGTGGATTTCGAGAACCGTTCTATCTCATATACTCCAAGCGGTCCGTTCCAGACGACTGTCTTCGATTTTCTTAGGACCATCTTGAATTTCTCGATGCTTTCAGGTCCTATGTCTAGACCTATCATATCAGGGGGGATGCCGTCCTTGTCGACCACTTTCATTTCAGAGTCTTCGTCCTTCTCTTTAGCCACGATGAAATCATCTGGTAGGATGATCTTATCCTGGTTAGCGATATAGAGATTCCTGGCGGTCTCAAGGTTCTCATCATCTACGAGGCTTTTACCTACCTCGATCCCTTGGGCTTTCAGGAATGTGAATACCACCGCGCCCCCGAGAAGGAGATTGTCTGCTTTCTCAAGCATCCTTTCGATGAGGGCGATCTTATCGAGTTTTGCACAGCCGAGGATGAATGAGAACGGTCTGACCGGGTCGTCGATTATTTTCGACATGGTGCTGATCTCATGTTCTATGAGGTATCCAGCGACTGAAGGGATATAGTTAGGGACTATAGCGACTGATGCATGTGCGCGATGCACTACACCAAATGCGTCGCTTACGAAGATGTCCCCATATGATGCCAGCTTCTTACCGAATTCTTCGTCTCCTTCAGTCTCTTCCTTGTGGAATCTGAGATTCTCCAGGAGTACGATCCGGGTATTTGGCAGTTCGATATCGACACAATCCGGAGCAAGGGATACGTTCTCAGCGAGAAGTTCAGATAGCCGTTTAGCGACAGGTGCAAGGCTCATCTCTGGGACCACTTGTCCTTTTGGTCTTCCGAGGTGTGCCATCAGGACGAGCTTTTCCGGTTCATCCTCAAGTATCTTCCTGATTGTCGGAATGGTCTTTTGTATCCTGATATCATCAGTTATTTTTCCATTAGCATCAAGAGGGACATTGAATTCAGCCCTCATCAGGACGCGTTTTCCTCTGAAATCCACATCATCTACAACCTTGAATCCTAGACTCATAAAATAATCACCTTTACTCTCCTAGCAGGAAAAAGTGATATAAAAAAGTTTCGGGAGAAGCGTGTCGGGTTGGTTGAATATTCCATTTAGTATTCTATCCTGCTTTCCATTATTCAGCATTTTTTGACAAATATTAGCGTAAAATATTTATTCTGCAATAGATATTATGGTTGTTATGTTAGCTAAATCGGCAAAAATGAAATTTTTAATGGTTTTCTTAATGATAATTGCTCTTTCAGTTTGTGTTTTACCTCACTGCTTTGGATATGAAGTAAGACCTGAATGGGTTGATGATGTTATTGTTGATGAAATTGTTGGTTCGCATGTAATAACAGAAGAAGGTGATTTGGAATCAAAGGTATTTATGCGTTTTTATGTTAAAAGAAACTTTACTTTGAAAAGAGATATCCTTACTATTTATTTTGAACCTTGGGAG
>JAUUYB010000038.1 GCA_030590605.1 Candidatus Woesearchaeota archaeon | reverse complement strand
TGGATGGTTCGCAGCAGCAGCATTCTCCCTTCTCATATTCGGAATATCATACCTCAATTTCAAACAGGATGAAAAGACATGGCCGTTGACATTCTTTACGACAGGGCTTGGCATGGTAGTCTTTGGTCTTCTAACAGAGAGTGAGGGCTGGTTCGCTTTCGGATGGACATTCATCATCACCGGAATAATATGGTTCTTGTTCTCTGGATCCGGAGGCGGAGGAGATGGCGGTGGACCTGCTCCGCCAGGACCTCGACCAACACCACCAGGACCTGATCCTGATGATCCTGATGAACCAGATGATCCTGATGATCCTGATGAGCCGCCTCCTGATATATCAGAACAGCTCAGAAATCTGGCCACGCTGATCGATGAGTATCTGGCATTGTTCGAGAAATACAAAACTGTCGGAAACGAAGTCCTACAGACACATCATGATCATGTCAATTCACTGAGCAGCTATTCGCCTCCGAAGCCTCCTGTATCTGATGAGCAGTGGGCCAGGTTACGAGAGAGAATCAAAGAACTCACTGATTGCGGGGATAAAATCAATGTGTTGGTGAATGCTATCGTGGCGACACCGAATTTCGATGATATTCCAGAAGACCAACAAGAGGAATTCACAAAGCAATCTACCCGTTGGAGTGATGCACTTGCAGATTATAGAGATTATTATGATGATTTTGTCAAAAGACTTGCAAATGGTGACCCCCCAGCATGACTGAGGATATAAAAAAAAGGATGGAGAAAGAGAAAGCTATCATAGCCAGCCTAAAAGAGTTAGCAGACCCGGCAGAAGAGATAGGCCAGTTCGTCAGGACCATGCTTTGGGCGATAAGGCTACTTCAGGATAGCGAGAATAGGATGGAGCTACTTGAGAATGTAAGGAAGCTTACCAAAAAAACGACTGTGGCGCTCAAGAAGAAAGACAAGGAAGCGATCATCAAGATAATCAAGAACGAGATGGAGTCAGTCAAGAAAGAGATCAGCGGAATCAAGAAACTCAAAGGGGGGTATAGCAGAACAATCGAAGTCCTAGAATCATTTGTCAAGAAATGCGGAAATGGGCAGTACTTCGATGAAAAAAAAGGTTTTTTTTGGAAAGGGGATGATGATACGAACCTCAGCAGGCTAGAGGAACTGGAGAAAGCGATCTCGACCCTTGATTTCATAAATTTCATCAAAGGATTCCAGCATAAGCTTTCAATAGGGGGGGATAAGACAGTATTGCTGGAGCATGTCGACAAGCTCTCAAAATATCGGGCCAAGCTTCTTGGAAATGCAGATGACAGATATTCTATCGCCGGAATTAAACGTATCAGAGAGACCGACAAAAAGGAGATCAAATCACCAAAATATGCAAAGGTCATGAATTCTTATGTCAATGCGATGATCACCTCCTGCAATGCCATACTCGAGCATAAAAGCGGTCTGGACGGTATGTTTACAGATCTTATACACGCGAAAGAAAATGAGGTCGTGCGTCTTGGTGAGGAGCTCCAGAACATCAGGAAAGCGGGTACGCTCAAGGAAGGGAAGCTCGAAAAAAAGGATACCGACAGGATAAAAGTATTGATCCTGACACATGAGTATGAAAAAGGAGGAGGAGTTGCGACAGTAGTAAGGAAACTCTCCGATCATTTCAACAAACACGGCAGGATATCAGCAGACATAATTGTAAAACCACCTGCAGAAGAGATACCCAGTAAGAAGAAATATACATTTTATTATCGCGGAAATGAACCAATCGAGTTCTCATCTCTTTCAGAGATTCTCATATTCATGAGGGGAAGGGAGTATTCTCTTATCCATATCCATAGCCTAGCATTTTGTTCAATATTCAAAGGAGGTCTCGAGCAGATAAGATCATTGAGTCCAAAAGCAAAGCTTGTCTATACATGTCATTCAGTCGTATCACATGAGCGAACCCAACAGGAAAAATACCGCCCATGGGGGACGCTTGATATCATCGCCCAAAAGGAGCTGTTCGAAAAATCGGACAAGATAATCCACCTCACTAAATATGGGGCAATTATCGCTCATGGGAACTGGAAGGAATTCGAGAAAGTGGCAGACACAAAGAAAGACAGTTATTTTCCAGAATTCAGGAATAAGGCAGCGATCATCCCTAATGGGATAGATATCAAAAGCAGTTTCTTCTCACTTAGAAAAAACAAGCGTATCAAGAACGCAGTATTCGGATTCGTGGGTAGGTTTGCAGAAGAAAAAGGAGTGATACCTCTGTCAGAGCAACTCCCGATGATCATGAAGAAGTATCCTGATATAAGATTCATATTCATAGGGGAGGATGTTCAGGGGAGCGGAATCGAGAACCTGATGAAGCATAATCTAGCGGAAGTCTCTGACAGGGTTGAATTCAAGGGGTATCTCACAGGAGAAAAACTGGAAAGAGCGTTCGATGAAATGGATATCCTGATTGTTCCGAGTTTCAATGAATCATTCAGCATTGTCTCGCTCGAAGCATTTGCACGAAAGATCCCGGTAATCATAAGCGAAGTAGACGGGCCAAGAGAGCTATTCGTCGATCCTAAAAGTGCTATAGGGATGAATCCAAAAGACCCTAAGACTATAGGAAAATCTATTGATTTCTGCATGGAAAACCGAAACCTCGCCACTCAGAAGATGATGCGCGGCAGGGACCAGGTCAAGCAACAGTTCAATTGGGATCGCGTGTCGATAGAATATGGCAAGCTCTACGACTGTGTTCTTGCTGGGACTGCATTCACCTCGGATTTTGGAGGACCTGATGAAGAGGTAGCTCCGCTTCCACAACAGCAAAAGCGAGAGGTGAAGATAGGGATAATCTATGATATTGAGATCTGGACAATGTTCATCCATCCTCTCGAATCAAAAGGATATGAGGTAAACGTGTGGGGAGAAGGCTTCCATAAGAATACTCTTGAGGAATTCATCAGGCAAAATGATATACTCCTCTGTTGCTGGGTAGGAGCTGATAAAGGATGGCAAAAGATATCTGAAGGGTGCAGAAAAGCAGGCAAACCGCTGATCATGAAATATGAGACAGGGGCAGGGATGGAGCAGGATAACATCAAATCTGAAAACCTCCGGCAGGCACTTAGAGACGCAACAATACTTGCTCCGACCGATCTTCTCAGCAGCTGGGTACTGACTGAAATCGGAATACCAGAGACCAGGCAGGTCCTGCTTCCGAATGGAATAGATGTGGATGAAATCGGCAAGACTTCTTTGAACATCAATACAAACAGATCACGTTTCAATCTACCAAAAGACAGGGTCATAGGAGCTTTCATGGGCAGATTGGATGTGGCAAACAATGTCTACTTTGTAATAAAGGCTTATGAGAAATTATGCGAGCAGACTTCCTGTAGGGATAAGATGATGATCATCCGTGGAACTCTTGTAGAAGCTGACCTCCCTCCTAACTATATGCCTGGCCGTTATGGAAGCTTTATGTCCAATGTGATCGAGGACTCCAGACTGCTGATCAAGAAATACGGCGGTAGAATCATTTTGAAAAACAGCCAGGAAGAGTATGACGGCCTGTATGGAAAAGATACATTCCTCCTTGATATCAGCAAGAAGATGGATACTCAAGCGGTCTACTGGTCATACCTTGCAGCTATCGATTTTTATACTATGCCCAGAGGGTGGGGAATCGGGAACGTGAGGAGTATCGCTGAAGCTATGGCACTTGGTAAACCCTCTCTCTTACTGGATGCGAACATAAGCCCTTATGCATATGGAGATGCGGGGATCTATATTCCTACCTCCCATAAACGATCAAGTTTCCAGGGTATTCCGCTTTATCTTCCAGATCTTGAAAAATTTACAGCCGGTCTTTCAAAATTGTATAACGATGCTGGCCTAAGGAAAAAGAAAGGCAACGAGTCATACAAGTATAGTCATGATTATATGGATATGGGCGCTATAGCTGTAGATAGGGTCATCAATGTCATCGAATGGGTGCGGGAAAGCTATAACCCTCAGGATAATTCATGTGATACTACCAAGATCCATAGATTGTATAAGGAAGTGGCATCCAGGATGGGACGAAAAGGAGGGCTTCTTGAGGCCCATAAGAACAAGGATGTTTCAGTGAAGGAGTTCAATGAAAGAATAGATATTGTATTGCCTTCTTTCAATCTTGCAGAAAATGGAGATCTGAATTATTTCAACGAAGCGACTTACTTCATCCTTTCTCTTGCTTATCTCTACAGGGACGATCCGTCATTCATGAAATATGTCAAGGTACATCTCTGTACGAATGAACCCAATTATTTCAAGTTCCTGGAACCACTTGAATGCCTCGAGATACATCATTACACCACAAGCAAGCTCAAGGAACTGACAAGATCAGTCAAGGATCCTAAATATGACCAGACTTATCTCTATTTCATCAAACTGAAAATGCTAGAAGATATCTCGAAGAACGGAAACAGTATATTCCTCATGGATTCAGATATCCTATTTGTCCATGATATGAAAAAAGTCTTCTTAGGGCTCAAACCTGACATCTCATTCATGAATGAGCGGGAATGGAAGATCGGGGGGGAGATGGAACATTACAATGACTTTGTCAAGGCATATGGTAACTTTTCTATCATCAACGAAGATACATATATGTGGAACTCTGGATTAGTCGGGATCCATAAGAGCAATCTAGGCGTAATAAAAGATATCATAGAATTAACAAAATCGTTTGTGGCTACAAAGTTCAAACTCCATGAAAAATATCTTAAGATATATCCTCCTGAGCATTATGGAGGAAGGGCTTATGATAATCATCGGACTGTGGAACAGCTTGCAGTGACTGTAGTCCTTTGGAGGATCTCTTCTTTAAAGGCGACTTGGGACCTGTATTATCATTATTATAATTACAAGGATAAATTTCATGATCATATCAACAAATTAGTAGGAGAGATTCGCCATCACGATATCCATCAAATCCTTACAGACAAGAAATTCAAATATATGTTCGATTGGATGAATGATGCAGGTAAGACATTAGGATTCTAGTTTGGTAAAGAATCATAAAGTTCTATGTAATTATTACCCATCCATTAGAAATGTAGAGTCAGAAACCACTATTTACTTAGTATATGCGACGTAGATGATATCCCTCTTTATGCCTTCTCTATCTTGAAAATGTACACTATCCTGTGCCAGAATCTGTTCGGGGGATAAGGTTTTGGCTAAGTTTTCAATCTCCCATTCGGAGATAACTGCAGTGCCGATGTCAATTATCATCTTATCCAGCTCCCCACATGGAAGGTCTGTTTCCATGAGAGAATATAAATCAAGCCTGAGTCCATCAACCCAAGGGGAAGCCTGGTTGAAGATGTTCTCTCCTCTGCCGTATCGTTCTGGAACCATCTCATCAAGTGTCTTAAACGGTTCATTCTCGATTAAGGAATAGAAGTCTGCTTCAGGAAGACAGAATCCTTTATTATGGAGCTCTTCTAATACAGCATCGATTATGCCTGAATATCCTAATACCAATTGATACTTGTAGATTTTACTCATAATACATTTAGAACTGGGAAGAGATTTATAATTCTTTTCTTTTTATCATTACTTGGTAGTTAATTTGTTCTATCTTTTTTATAGTGTCTTCTATAGGGTATGGGTTGACTGCTTGGTGAGGCGTATGATCATTGATTGCTAATGTCAGTGCAGTTCTCAAAGAATCAGGATCTCCTGAAATAAATGCTCTTGCATGGCCTTTCTCTATATAGATCTCATGGAATGCAGGGATATCGCTTACCACTAATCTTGCTCCATTAGCAAGAGCCTCTATACCTGACATGTTGAAGCTGTCGAAATGGCTCGGAAGGACGACTACCTTCGCTTCCTGGTACAGTTCATCGAGATCCTTCTCGTCTTCAATCCACTCTTTCAACTCATGATCTGTATCTTCAAGAATTATCTTTATCTCTTTTGTATATGGTGTTGATATATCTCCTACTATCACAAGTCTTGCCTGATCTTTCTCCATGCCCTTAAATGCCTTAGCCAGGACAATCAACCCTTTTTCAGCAGATATCCTTCCAGAATAAAGTATGACATTTCCTCTTGTAGCCGGGATATTCTCTCTTTTATGGGTCCCATGGAGGATCACTTCGCATTTTCCTTCGATAGAAGAGGTTCTCAGGATAGCTCTTTCCATCTGTCCTGTATTGAAGAATATGATCTTATCAGCACGTCTGAAGATATCATGTTGAGAATTCATCTTTGAGATATGCATATCATTCGAACATTTGTTGAACGCTATCTCGTCTTCGATAAGCGAGTGGCAGAAGTAAATTATCGGGACCTGGTGCCAGGAATCGATGAACCCCCCGTAGTTCGCTGTATCCAGAGCGGAATGGATATGGATGATATCTGGATTCCCCTGGTCAAGGACGTGTTTTCCGCTTTCCACTTCAGTGCCATCCAGTTCGTGGGGTTTAAGTATGTTCTTCCTCGTCAGAAATCTTGTACTGTGTTCAGTCTTGGAAGCATATGTCCTAATGAATTTTCCTATTCCACCTTTCCTGTGCAGATGGTCTTGGGCTGAGATCAGGATATGCATTGGGATTGTATAGAAGGATCACTATAAAATAATGTCGCTTAATCACCGCATATGCTTGGGATCTTCAACTCTTTTTCTTTTGCCCAGTCCCTTATGCTCAATACATGAGAGTGGATATTCTTCCCTTCTTGCGTGAGACGGTACCTGATATGGTTTTCCTTCGAGATCCGGTCAATGATCCCTAGCCGTGTTAATCCTTTCAGGCGTGATGAGATAAGGATAGGGCTGATCTTATTCTGACTGAACGCTTTAAGCTCGTTGAAGGATGCACCGCCTTTCGATACCTTGTTCAGGATGAGGAGCGTCCATCTCTTGCCGAGGAGTGCGAATAGGCTATGCAAATCGCAGTCGCATGAGTTACAGACTTCCCATTTCTCCATAAGTACCTATTGTTTATCCTCCTATAAAAAATATGCCTTTTTAATGGAGATTCGCACTTTAGATATAGAATTTTATACTTACTATTTATATAGCTAAATCCCTGTATATTTTAGGTACATAAAAAGGAGGTGCTATTCATGAAGAAAATCTTGTTCACTGCTATCTGTATGCTACTCGTGGTCTTTGGCTGCGGTTCAGACACTCAGCCGGACCCTATCGAGCCTGTCGATCCTGTCGATCCCGAGCCTGAGGGAGAAGTGATGTATATGGGTATCCTGCCGCTCAGACTCCCGACCGATATGCTTGAGCGTTTCGAACCTACTGAGCAATATCTCAGGGAAAAGACAGGACTGAACATCAAACTCAAGCTATACCCTACCGAAGGCGCAACCGGCGGATACACTGCAGTCGTGCGTGATCTAGTCGAAGGAAACATCCACTTTGCATTCCTTGCTCCTGTCACTTTTGTCCAGGCGCATGAGGTATCTTCAGGAGCAGTCGTCTCGTTAGTCTGTGCTTCGAACAAAGGATCGCCTACTTATACGGGAGATATCGTAGTCAAAGTCGATTCTGATTATCAGACAATCGAGGATCTCGAAGGCAAGCCAGTCGCAGGTACAAGCGCTTCCTCTACATCAGGAAATCTCATGCCTACAGCTTACCTGCTGAGCCTTGGAATCGAAAAGGAGGAGTACTTCCAGTTCGAGTTCCTCGGAGCGCATGATAAGGCAGTTGAAGCTGTTCTCTTAGGGACCATGGAGGCAGCGTTGATAAACGAGGCGACACTCGCCAAGTACAATGCGGATTCTGTCCAGCTGAGATCTATCTATACCCATCCTTCAGTCCCTGAATTCCCTTTCTGTGTCAACACAGACAAGGTATCAGCAGAAGACCTGCAGAAAGTGAAAGACGCGTTCCTCTCACAGCATGAAACTGAGGAAGGGCTGGCAGGGATCAAGGCATCGAATCCTAAGTATGACAAATGGGTTTCGATCGAATGGGAAGATTATCTCGGAATAAAGGAGGCAATCGACCAGGTCCATGGGGATATATTCTATGATCTGGATCAGTGGCAGGGATAAGTGAGCATAAAGCACGAAAATGGTCTGGTATAATCATCTTCAGATACGTCTGATATGTCTACTTATGTTCATAATCGTGCTTCTTGTCACTCCTTTCTCTATCTTTTCTGTCAACCAGACAAGCCATGCGCTCCATGAGCAGATGGACAACCATGGAAATTCGGTTGCAGGGACATTGTCTATGTTTTCTGTGCAGGACGTACTTTCCTGGGATTATCCATCACTGCAGGCATCAGTCGAGAATACAGGCATATCTGATCCGAATATACTATCTATCGATATAACTGTAGACGGCACTCAAGTCGCGAGTTATGTCTCTGTAGCAGGTGACGTTAGCGGGAGCGAGTATAAGGCACCTATAGTCATGGCTACATCCAATGGAGAACGTGAACTCGGAGAGGTCAAGGTCATCCTTTCGAAGGAAGGGTATGAGGAAGGTGTCACGAAAGAGAGAGGTATATTCATCTTTTATACTATCATCCTCATCCTCGCGCTTGGAATCGTCATCTACCTGTTCCTCGACAAGCTCGTTATCAAGCCAGTGAAGACTATAGAGGACTGCGCAAAAGTGATCAGCGAAGGAAACCTGAAGACAGAAGTGCAGGTGAAAGGAGACGATGAGATCAGCCACCTCGCTATTGCCTATAATACGATGGTCATGAACCTTAAAGAGCTAGTCCTTAACATCAAGAAGAATATAGATTATTCGCTTTCTGTCACGAAGTCTTTCTCTGCTCATTCCGCTAATGTCAATGTATCC
>JAUUYB010000002.1 GCA_030590605.1 Candidatus Woesearchaeota archaeon | reverse complement strand
CAGGTCTATCTGGCGGGAAAATGTCTTCATCAGACCCTAATTCGTATATCTCGCTTATTGATACGCCTAAAATCGCAGCAAAGAAAATAAATAAATATGCTTTTTCTGGAGGTCAGTCGACTATCGAAGAGCATAGGGAGAAAGGAGGGAATCCGGATATCGATGTCAGTTTCCAATATCTCTGGAGTTTCTTTGAGCCTGATGACGAAAGGATCGAGGAGATCCGGAAAGAATATGTGTCAGGTAGGTTGCTTACCGGAGAACTTAAAAAGATATTAATAGATAAACTTTCCATATTCCTTGAAGAGCATCAAAAGAAGAGGGAAACCGCACGGAAAAAGATTGATGCTTTCATAAAAAGAGGTGCATAACATGAAAGTCGCTCCATTAAACAGCTCGTTCATGATAACGAGTATGCTAGGATTCCTTATATCTATCCTTTACATCTACCCAACATACTCAAAGCCATATGGTGCATCTTTCGCACTCATTTTCGTCATCATGTTCATAGCATCTGTAATATCTTTCATATATGCTCCTGTCGAGGAATATCCTTGTCCAGGTGGGCTTCCGAAAAGAGGAATCTAAGTTTGGGATGTTTTGTTGAAGACCTTAGCCCTTACAGGGCATACCTTACATTTCTGGGTGAATACTTTTTTATCATTACAGTTGTTCACGTCGAATGAGACCGGAAGCACGAAATCTTTTATCGGTTTTATCACAATATCCATCCTAACACTCTTGACTCCTTCGAGAGGCCTGAGATGATAATTCACGACCTCTTCAAGCTCGCCAATAGATGGGGCTGCCAGAAATATACTGAGATTGTATGTACCTGAGAGGACAAGCCCGTTTATGAAGAAAGGGCACTTATCGAAGCTCATCAATACTGTGTCAGTATCATTAGCGGTAACATCTACTTTAGCCAGGAAGAGATCCACTTTCTTGAAATTCACTCCGCTGATTACAGAAAGAATCCCCTTTTCCTTTAATTTCTGAATCCTTGCACCTACAGACGGTTGTGAAAGCTTAACTCTCTCGCCAATCTCTTTTTGTGAAATCTGAGGGTTGTTACCTATGATATCCAGTATCGTCTTGTCCCTATCGTCAATTCCAAGTTTCTGGTCGATGTTTGTCATTGTACCTATAATATATATGTAATATTTATATTTTTCTTATTTTTTAATTGGAATAGTTTTAAATATCTATAATATACTTATTTTTTATAGATGGCATACAAAAAAGGGGTTGAGACGATGGAACTCATCCGGCAGAAGAAAAGCCGAAAAGTGCCTTACAAATGGGTGAAGACAAAAAAGAATGTCTTCGAGAACGTCATAGCAGGATATGATCGATATAATCTTGTCCATAAGATCGAAAGAGACCTGAATGATGAAGTGATTGTCTATGATTGAGGTGAGCGAATGGAAGAGTGCGCAGTCTGCGGGAAAAATGTAGCGGAAGCTAGTGGTTTTACATCATCTACAGGGATAATTGTCTGTGGAGATGCATGCAAGGAGTCATATACAGAGGAGCACGCGAAAAAACCTAAACTCACTGTATATAGCAGAGTGACTGGTTATTGCACTCCTGTATCTTCCTGGAATAAAGGAAAGCTTAAGGAATGGCATGACAGGCAGAAATATTCTGTTTGAAAAAGAACAGAAGAATATAAGGTATATATGGGATTTTTTTTATAATTTATATTTACTCTTTTTCTCTTCAAGAGCGGATGGCGATTCTCCTCCGTGCCAAGTAAATCTAGGGCGAATCTTAACCGGGTATATCTTCTCATTCGTATCATCGAGAATCAGTGCTGCGCCTTTGGTTCTCGGAAGCTCATTCAGGAACTTGTCTAGTCCTTCCCGCATATAGCTTTGCATGAGTCCGCCGAGTGCGTCTGTATCTAACTTTGCAGTCAACCTATGTGCAATCAGGGTGTCTGATTGAGTCATCACATCAGTGTGGATCTTCCCTGGCTGTTGTGATGCAAGTATAAGAGAGATCCCTGGTTGTCTGCCTTCACGAAGGATAGTGATAAGCGGGTCTGAAGCAGCAGTCTTCCCTTCCCTTGGCAGGAACTCATGCGCTTCATCGATCACCAGCCAGACTAAAGGCAGCCGTGCAATATCAGTCTCTTCTTCATTGTCATCGAAATAGCTTATGGATTTATGAATCTGCTTGAACTCCTCATTCCGTCTTGCGACCATCCGGTGGATGAAGAGTTTTTCGGAGACCAGACCAACAACGAGTGCTTTGATCTTCCAACCGTTTGCAAGAGTCGCATAACAGGAAAGATCCAGGATAGTTATCTTACCAGCTTGGGCGAGGGCAGAGAGAGGGGTACCAGTCTCCTTGAAGAGCCCCCATTGTTTAGCGCTAGTGAACCTGTTCTCAGCGGCATATCTCACCTGGTCTATAGATTTTTTATCGTCCTTAATCTCTTTTAATATATCATCTATAGAATAATTCTTCCCGGAATCTTTGAGCTTGAAAATAACCCTTTCAATAAGGAGTGCGATAGGATCGTTCTCGTTCAGTTCAAAGGTAGTGCACCAATCACCTGAATCCAGCTCTGAGGGCTTGATTGAGAAAGGAATATCAGTAGGGATGCCTTTTTCCTTGAACTCATCAAAATAACCAACCGGAGTGAATATGGTGACATCCAGATCTTTCTCTTTTAATCCCCAATCACGGAGAAGATCAGCGTCTTTTTTGTTTCCATATTTCATGCTCCAGTAGACGCCCATAGTATCTAACAGGATAATCGAGAGATTGTTCCTAATCTCAGGAGGGAGATCTGTCAGGCCTTCAGCGATGACTCCCATAGTATATGACTTTCCGCCACCTCGCTTTCCGCATACGAAAACCACGTGTGCTCTTGTGATATCCATCAAAACCGGGTTCGAGAGAGAGGTAGTCTGGCCCATCTTGACGTAATGTCTGCCTATCAGGATGGCGCCTTCCTTTCCGAAACGTTTCCTGTCTTTCTCACTCCTACCTATGATGATCTCATACATGAGTTTGCCTTTGGAAAATCTCCTATTTATAGTTATGGATACAATTTTTTGGTATAGGCGCAGCTGCATCACTTGATGTACACGAAATTGAACGGTCCTACGAAACATTTAAATAAAAAATGGGAGTTTTCTACATCACCGAGGTGGAATATGTTGGAGAAGGACACAAAAAAAGCAATTCATAAATCACATAAACACCATGCTCATAAATCATCGAAGAAGAAGTTCAAGCCGAATGTAGGCTACGCAGTACTAGGCGCTGCCGCTCTTATCATAATAGTAGTTCTTATAATCAATTTCAATCCGGGCAATACTGAACCCCCTAACCCTACTGAGATACCTGAGGTGGCTGCGATAGTGAATGGGGAAGAGATATCAGTATCTGAAATCGAAGAACAGTGGGACATCCTTCCTGATGAATACAAGGCTCAAGTCTCTAAAGGGATCATCCTAACCCAGACTATTGAGAAGGTCCTGTTGCTTCAGGATGCAGAGGAAAAAGGCATCGAAGTGACTACAGAACGAGCGCAGGAATTTGTGGACGAACTCCTAGAAGAATCAGGGTTCTCTGAAGAGTATCTAGAGAATCAGCTGTCTACGAGAGGAATAACAATGGATGAGATCATTGAAATGTATCGTGAGCAGCTCATCGTAGTCGAGCTTGTCAACGCGACAATCTTTCCATTGATTGAAATCAGCGAAGAGGAAATCACTGCATTCTATGAAGCGAACCAGGAGAACCTGGAAAGTCTTGAAGAATCACGTGAAGAGATTGTCATGCTTCTTAAGATGGGTAAACAGACAGGGGCTATCCAGGCTTATGTGGATGGACTGGAAGAAGATGCGGATATCGAGATCATCCATAGTTTCGAAAATACCGGAAATGTCATTGTTGGAAATGTCATTGGAGATGATGGATTCGTTCCTGCATCAAGTATCACGACATTTTCAGAGACAGGTGACGATCTGTGTACTGAGGGCGGAAAACCCGCGGTCTATCTCTTCTCTACAACGTGGTGCGGTCACTGCAACTGGGTCGGAGATACGTTCGATAAGATTGTCCTAGAATACGCTGAAAAAGGGATCATCTCTACATATCATTGGGAGATTGATACTGGTGATGATACTCTGACCACTGAGGTTGAGACAGAAGTCCCGGTTGACCATATGGCAGTCTATAAAAAATATAACCCTCGAGGCTCGATCCCTACATTTGTCTTCGGATGTGAATATTCGCGAGTCGGGAATGGTCATGAATTATCAGGGGATGTCTCATCAGAGGAAGCTGAGTTCAGAGCAGTCATCGATGCGATTGTTGGTTAGGGTTCTTAGTTTTATTATTTTGATTGATTGATATAGATAATGTTTTTCTCCTCTTAATATCCTGTTAAGGTTAGAACGCTTCAGCACAGCCCCCACTAATGGCAGCAGACGGCCATTTGCTACGCAAATGTCCTACGGGCCACTCCGGAGGAGCCCTCCCTCGGCCCGACCTGCGCCAGTGATGGCAGTGCTTACGCTAAATGTGGATAAAAAAAATAAGAAAGAAGAAAAAAAAGAGAAAAAAATAATTAAAAATCGTTGATTGTCTTGATGGTCACTCTGGTTTCTGTACTCTTTACCTTGGTGTCCATCCCTATGATGTAGCTCACACCAGTCTTTTCCGAGACTGTCACAATCTCTTTATCGATGACTCCGTCAAATAAGACAGCGTAAACACCGGTGTTCAGACTCTTCAGAGTGGTCGCAAGTTCAGAGATAGGCAGTTTCCCTAAGATACTCAATTTTTGATCCAGGATATATGCTCCCCGAGTACCGATAAGATTCTCGATCATCTCCTTGAACTTCTTTTTCTCAGCATCATTCATGACTTTCTTCTTTTCCTGATACGCAGGTCGAGCTGCTGGTCTCTGAGGTGATCTCTGAGGGGGTCTAGGACCAGTCTTAGTTTGAATCTTATTCCCTCCATTCTTAACGCCGAGCTCAAGCAATGCCTGTTCTGCAGACACTCTGCTTCGCAGACACTTGTGAATCTCTTTCTTCGTTATCTCTTCAACTTCTTTCCCGTCAGGGGCGAAGGTCACGTAGTCTATCTCTGCGACAGCGGTGAGCTCTCGAACGATGAGCTTTCCTCCTCTGTCTCCATCTACAAACGCTGTAATGACCTTCTTCTTAGAAAGCTCTGCTACAGTCTGGGGTACAGAAGTCCCGTTTATGGCGATTGCGTTCTTAAATCCATGTTTCAGGAGATTGATAACATCAGCCCTGCCCTCGACTACGATTATCTCGTCGCTTTCGTCGATAGCGGGTCCTGCTGGAAGTCTTTCCCTGCCATATGTCTGGATCTCCATGACCCTGACAGAGTATGCGACCTCATCAGCCAGTTCCTGGCTGTCAGGCACGACTTTGTCAATCATCCTCCTGAGAAGGGTTTTCGCTCTGTCAATCACGAAATTCCGCTTAGAAACACGTACATCCTCGATATCGACGACTTTTACCTTTGCGTTGCAAGGGCCTATCCTTTGGATAATCTCTAACGCAGCTCCTACGATCGCGGTCTCAGCCATATCTAAAGATGATGGGATTATGATGTTTCCTTTTGTCTTTCCACTCCTAGTCTCTACATCCACTTCGATGCGTCCTATTCTGCCACTTCTTTGAAGTTCCCGTAGTTCTAGGTCTGTTCCTAGAAGTCCTTCTGTCTGCCCGAAAATAGCTCCTATGACGTCAGGACGGTCTACGACTCCTTCGATATCGATTGTGGCATGGATTATATATTTTGATGATACTGGGCTAATTTTTGCCATTTTCTCTGCCTCCATGCAAAAGAGCAGACTATAAGAACGAACCTATACCAAACTGGTTTCCTGTGCGAAAAAACAAAGGTGAATATGATTGATTGATAGTAAATTCGTTCAAATTGCTCTTTATTGTGTATTTAACGATGATTTTAAAGGTTTGATGCCCGTTAAGCTAACTCCCAAGCTCATAGCTTGATTTTATCGTAAGCTCCATTGAGTACTCTCGCAACGGGCTGTTTTGCTCAAGAGTGTCTCGGAATCACCGCCAAAACAGACGTTTCAGCTCAAACGAGGACCCATTTGAACAATTATGTTTAAAGCATTACTTATTTATAAATGTAATGTGATTGTTGTGTTTCACCTCTGTACATTTTTTTCATAAAAAGGGGGGAGGGCCGAGAGTCCCCGAAGGGGCTCCCAGCGTGAAAATCAGCGCTCCAGTATGGGGTACCGGAGCGCATATTGGTGTACTAGAGAGACATTTCAGCGTAATTGAATCGGTCTGTGACCAGTTCGTGAATCATTGCACGTTCCTGCTTTGTCGGAGGTCTTCTGAGGATATCAAAGAAAGAAATCCTCATCTCTTGTTCTAAAATCGTCTTTGTGTTATTCATTAAATCCATAACCAATCACCTCATCTATCTTACAGAACTATTTTTTATAAATAGGTTATCCAAGACCACTACAGAAGGGAGATTCATAAACTTTATAAATCATGAAAAAAAGGAGGATATATGCTTATTCCTAGGACCATCACTTATATCAATACGATTGATACTTCTCTCAAACTTGTTGCGTTAATCCTGACAGCTATTATGTTCTGGAAGGCTTATCGGATGTACAAACTCTATAGGGAGCAGTCTCTCATGTACTTTACAATAGCTTTTTTCTTCTTCACTGTGGGTAATTTCTTCTCGTTCATCATCGATGTCTTCATCTATACAGGCATCATGACAAAGGGTATGCTTTTCGAGATCTTTAACCTCCATCCAGTTGTCGTCTTGTTCCTTGCAATCCGACTTGGGTCTCTTCTCTTAGGATTTCTCTATCTCTTCTTTATCGCATTAGGATTCCCTAAACGCAACGTGCAGGTCGCGATAGTGCTTCTTACAATCATAGCAGGAATCACTGCTGACATCAAGGCACTCTTCTTCCATCTCTCAGTCACTGTGTTCACTGCATTCGTGCTCTATGACCTTTATCTGAAATACAAACATGGCAGGAAACGTGCGCAGATGCTTTATTTCATGGGTATGGCCGGTCTATATCTTGCATATGCCTCTTATGCACTTTTCCTATTTTTCGCCCCATTTTACTGGATCGGGCATGGGCTTGAGATCCTCTCTTATCTCTTCTTTATCGCTGCGCTCTACGCTGTGATAACAAAAAATGAAACAAAAGCGCGAAAGACTCGAAATCATACATGACATCCTGACCGTGATCATGCGTAACAAGAATAAGGTCAAACCTACTCATCTCCTCTATAAATCCAACCTTTCGCATAAGATGATGAAGGAATATCTGACTTACCTCATCGATAAGAGTTTCATAGACGAGATAAATGAAGGGAAGAACACATTCTACTCTCTTACTGAGCAAGGATTCCAGTATCTTGATAAGTATTCTACAGTGCTAGATTTTATGGAGAGCTTCGGTCTTTAGTTAGTATTATAAATACTGTTGCGGTTTCTTAGTATTGCGTGCGATGATTAAGTGAACACCCGATGAAGGCTTCGGCCTGATGATTAACGGAAGTAACTTCTGAGCGCGCAATTATTTCTTGATGGGTTGTTTATTTGACTAAGAAATTGTTGTAGTGTTACGCTTCAGCATTCCCTCCCCCGACGGCGGCAGACGGCCATTTGCTTTGCAAATGTCCTACGGGCCACTCCGGAGGAGCCAACCCTCGGCCCGACCTGCGCAAGGAGAGGGAAAGCTTACGCTATTTGTTGAAGTCTGAATAATTAATTGAAAAAAGCAAGAATCTACCCGAACATGTGTTTAGGTATGTCTTCATCATCATCTTCTAGGCGGACTTTCGCAATAGCCTTGATGAGGTCCTTTTCTGCAATCGTCCCTCTGTTGCTCCTGATAGCGAAGTAGCCTGCCTCGGTGCAGACAGCTTTTATCTCAGCGCCTGCAAACCCATCCATACCCTTGATTATCCTGTTGATATTGATTTTTTTATCAAGGCTCATACGTTTAGAATAGATCTTGAATATTTCGCGCACACCGTCTTCATCAGGGATAGGGACCTTAATCATCCTGTCGAGTCTTCCAGGCCGGATGACTGCCGGATCGAGAATGTCTTTCCTGTTTGTGCAGCCGATGATCTTGACATTTCCAAGCGGCTTGAACCCATCGATTTCAGCGAGGAGCTGCATAAAAGTCCGTTGTACTTCTCTTTCTCCTGAAGTGCCTACATCCATACGGGTTGCAGCAAGTGCATCGATCTCGTCTATGAATATGATGGATGGAGCTTTTTCACGTGCTAGCTGGAAAATCTCTTTCACTAGTTTTGCACCTTCTCCGATGAATTTTTGGACAAGTTCTGAACCTACGATCTCGATGAAGGTAGATTTCGTGCTTGCTGCGACCGCTTTTGCAAGAAGGGTCTTTCCTGTACCTGGAGGACCATAGAGCAGGACGCCTTTTGGCGGTTCGATGCCAATCTTCTTGAAAATGCCCGGATTTTTTAGAGGGAGTTCAATCACTTCCTTGATCTCTTCAATCTGGTCCTTGATCCCCCCGATCTCAGTCCATTTGACATTCGGTGAATCGAGTATGACGAATTTTTCCACGTCGAACCTCTTGGTTCGGGGAATCTTCTTGATGATAGTGAGATTTTTCTGTTCACAAAGGACTGTGTCTCCAGGTGTCAAGTCGCTCAGGTCCTGTGAGAGGTCGACATAGAACGAGTTTCCATTTGGAATCCTTATGATTGCGTTCTTTCCCATGATCTCTTTTACATCACATACCATAAGCGGATTGCTCTTCATCCTGGTAAGCTCTTCTTTCATATGGGTGAGAGTCTCTTTTAGAATACGGTTTTCATCCTCGAGATGGGAGACGTCAGTGGCATAGCTATACATGATGTTGTCGATCTTGTCTTGAGGTTTGTTTTCCATTGTCTAGATAAATAGTCATTGATTTATAAAACTTGTTGCTTGTTCTAAGATTTGTTCTTGAGATATTCAATGGCTTTTTCGAAGACTTCTTTCTCCTCGCCCCAGGTCAGTTTCTCTCTTACCCTATCAGCAGTCGCCCAGAGATAGGTATCATGTTCAGGATTATCCTTTTGAAGAGTCACAGGGATGTTCATACTAGCCTCGACAAGATAGATGTCGAAGGTATGTTTTTTTGTCCCATTCGTAAATTCCCTAATGATATCGAGTTTATCAACGAGCTTGAATCTTGAGAGTCCGGTCTCTTCCTGGATCTCTCTTATTATCGCCTGTTCAGGGGCCTCTCCATCTTCCATCCCCCCTTTAGGGAATTCCCACCCTTCCCAATCTTTTACACGGTGAAATATAAGGAAATACAGTTCTCCGTTGTCATCGTATACTATTGCTGAAACACCTTTCTTTTCTTCCATTAGCATTTCCTCCTTTAAGGATTCTCATATTTGCGGTTCGGCCATCATATTTAAAGATTGTGCCCTTACATCGATGATTCAGAATTGTTATTAAGATCTGATGGTCAGGTAGAGTATCAGTAAGCTTTATAAATAGAGTAAGGTTTTCAGGAAAGCATGAGCTTAGGAAAATTAAAATCACGGACATATAGGAGAGTGCAGAGGAAGACTCCCGGCGGGAATACCGCCATTCACTATGAAAAAGGAGCTCCTAGTCCTTCAAAATGTACAATGTGCGGAGCAGTACTTCCAGGTGTTCCTCGGGGGCGGAAAGCAGAGATGCAGAACATGCCTAAGACGCAGAAACGACCTGAACGTCCATTCGGCGGTGTACTTTGCACCAAATGTACAAGAAACAAGATAAAACTAGAAGCACGAGCATAACCTCACCGGGACAACTGGCAACAACCCCGATTTTATGGTGTGACAGGAGGAAAAAATGATTGAAATAGGACGAGTATGCATCAAACTTGCAGGAAGAGATGCAGGAAAGAAATGTATCATTGTAGATATTCTAGATAATAATTTTGTCATGATCGATGGCGACACAAGGAGAAGGAAGTGCAATATCATCCACCTTGAACCGCTCCTGGAAGTCGTGAAGATTTCGAAGGGAGCGAGCCATGACGCAGTCTGCAAGGCACTTGAACTTGAAGTCATCAAGACCAATCCGAAGAAATCCGGAGAACGTCCTAAAAAGCAAAGGAAAGTAAAGGAAGTCAAGCCTGATAAGAAGGTTGTCAAGAAAGCTGAAAGCTTGATCGAAAAAGTCGAGAAAAAGGCTGAGAAACCTGCTGAGAAGAAAACAATTCCAGTGGAGAAACCTAAGAAAGAGCCTGTCGCTCCTGTGGTTGATAAACCGGCGGAGAAATCTGTTCCTAAGAAAGTTGAGGAAAAAACTACACAAAAGAAATTGGTCGATTGATTCCATATTTTTTTAAGAAAGGGTTGTTGAGTCTAAATAAATTCAAGAAGTTCTGTGACATTCAACTCGAACACGCCGATAGGATAATCGAGTTTCCAGTTCCTGATGACTTCAGGATGTATCTCTCCGATATAAGCTATCTTCTTCCCTTTGACAATCACTCTACCGACACGTCCAGGGATGAATGAATCATGTTCTGTCTCTTCTACCTTGTATTCAACCCCAAGAGATCTCATCATGGAATCAAATACTTGTAATACGCGGGTGAAATCGACGTCTTCACTCGTGATTGCGACACCAACTCTTTCATTTTCCAGTATGCCTGTCTCTTGCTTAGTGTCTTTCTTGAAGACAGTACCGAACCCGAATACTTCCTGAGGATATTCATGATGTTTGTTGTTCGCAAGAACTTCAATCATACTTGGTGTTACCCAATTCCTCAGAACATCGAAATCTGTGGAAATCGAATTTTGTAATTCTATCAACGGGATGTGAGTCAACATGTTCTCATTTTGTTGGGTCTTGCTTGTCAGATTGTATGTACTCGTCTCGATAAGGCCAAGACCGACCAGACTTTCTGTAATCCTATCTTTTAAGACCTCTATCTTACTCTGCTGTCCGATAGTCGCAACATTTGGGATGATAGCATCGAAATTCTCATAACCATAAGAGATGGCGATATCTTCTGCTAAATCTAAAGGATGGAGTACATCTGCCCTGTACGCAGGGACAAGAGCGTGTCCTTTCTCATACCCATACCCCATCTTTTCGAGAAGAACCTTTACTTTTTTCTCATCCAGGTCCAGACCGAGCCATTTATTGATGTAGTCAAGTTTGAAAGGCATATTCCATGGATCCAGATTTGGAGTGACGATAGTCTTGTCTGGATAAACAAGTTCCATAGACTGGATCTCTCCTCCCATGTCATGAAGTGCTGTAACGATTATGTTCAGACAGATGTGGAGGACCTTGAAATCGAACCCAGAACATTCTATAAAGACATCCTTTGTCTCATCAGAGATCTTTCCTACTTCATGAGAATTTATGATAGGAGGCATCGAAAGGATGTTGTCTTTTGAATCAACGAAAATCGGATACATATCCATACCTTCCAGGAGGTGACCATAGTCTCTTCCTGTCGGATGCTGGGACAGGATTTGCCGTCCGTTTATCTCTTTAGGGAACTCCAACGGTCTGAACTTGATGTCTTCTGGTTTCAATGCCTTGAACCGGATCGGAGGAGTTATCTTCTCAAACGGATAGATACCAATCGCTACCTTCTTTCTCTTCCTTCCGTAAGTGATATGAAGTTTTTCCTGGAGTTGAATAACCTCGATTATCTTCTCGTTATTGAACTTAAGATTCTTGACTATCGCACATGCGGTGTATGGTCTCACTTTGCTGACTGATTTTTCGATAATGACTTTCTCTCCAGATTTCTTTATCGGAAATTTTCGGAGACCAGTCTTTACGCCGATAAATGATGATAACGCTCTTGCAAATCCTTGTTCAGAGAGCATATCCGGGCGGTTAGGGAAGACCTCTACATCGATCACGTTATCCTCTATCTTCTCGAGATCAGTCCCAAGCATAGATATCCTGTCCTTGAGTGTCTCTAGCGGAAGCTTCTTTCCGACAAGCTTTTCAAAGACTTCATGATTCATCTGTATAGTCGGCATTCTTATCTCATCCAGAAGGGTATCTCCCTTAACTGTTTCATGTCATTCTTATAGAGGTCACGGATGTCCGTGATCCCATAATATTGCATTATTGTCCTTTCCATACCAAGCCCCCAGGCAAGAACAGGGACTTCTGTTCCTAAGAGAGGTTTCGTCAACTCTGGCCGGAAGATCCCAGATCCTCCGAATTCTATCCATTGTTTCTTTATTGGGTGGAACACATCTACTTCTACGCTCGGTTCAGTATATGGAAAATGTCCTGGCCGAAGCCTGACATCAGGGAATCCCATCTTCGCGAAGAAGTTCTTAAGGTATCCTTTTAGGTGCTTGAAGTTGGCGTCAGGGTCTATCACGATCCCCTCTACCTGTATGAATTCGAATAATGATTTCCATCCAAGGCTTTCATTCCTATAGACTTTCTTGACAGAGAAAAATTTTGCTGGAAGGTCTTCCATCTTCAACTTGGAAATAGTCTGAGCAGAAAGCACTGTAGTATGCGTCCTTAGAAGGTTCTCTTTAGCGATCTCCGGAGACCATTTATAGCCCCATCCAAGGCTTCCTGTATCTCCTCCATTCTCATGGACTTCCCTTACTTTGCTTTCGAAAGCTTTCGGGAGCTTGCCGTATTTCGGGTCCTTGATGTAGAAAGTATCCTGAACATCTCTTGCAGGATGATCCTGCGGAACAAACAGGGCATCGAGATCCCAGAATGAGGTCTGGACATGGTTACCTTCCATCTCTTTGAACCCCAGGTCCAGCCATATCTGCTTTATGTACCTGACCGCCTGGTTGACGAAATGTTTCCTGCCTGCGTTTATCTTCGGTACGTTAATAGAGACATCATATCTCCTGAAATCTTTTCCCTGGAACGAACCGTCTTTGATCATGCTGCTGGAAAGTGAATCGATGAATGTCTTGCTTATTTTTACAGAAGATACTTTCTTCCCAATCTCTGTGATGGATGCTGTGACTGATTTTATCGTTTTTGTCTGGATTACTCCCTTCCGTCTTGAGAGGTTATCATAAGCGAATTTGTTCTCATCTTTTAGGGTATGTTTATCCAATCCCTGGCTCAAGCGTTTCAAGAATATCTCTTCAAGCATCTCTTTTTCAAGAATCTTCAGGCCATTATCAGTTATTCGTACTTTCCCTTTTTCGAGAAGGACCGCTGCTTTTCCTTTCAGTAGGCCTATACACGAATTAAGTTCATCAGATTCAAGGCTGGCTATCTCCATGATCTCTTTCATAGAATAAGCTTCTTTTTTGATAGATTCAAGAAAACGCCTTTCAGGAAGACCGTTCTCCAGATAGAAAATCCCATTCTTATCAAGGAGTACCAGCTCTTTTTCGGTCTTCTCGACACTCACAAGAGATTTATTCTCAAGCCATTGCAACGCCCGAATAACCTCTACCTCTTGGAGATCTGTTTTCTTAACTATGTCTGTTACAAGAGTCGCTCGAGACACATTCGGAAGCACAGCTCTCTCTAGAGGATGCAAGCTTTCTGCTATCTTCTTTTCGTGCATATTAAAAAAAAAGAAATGAGGAGACCTTTAAATTACTTTGTCTCCTTCGTCGGCTTCAGGCTTTTCCACGCGAGATCGAACAGCTCTTCAAGTGCGTTCGCGAAGAAAGGCGTGTTGACCCATATCCCGATGTCATAGGTAGGATGCACCTGTTCATCATCGAGTACCATGAAGATGATCTCCTTACCATCTACTATCGTGAATCTGGCCTTGGAATTGGTATGTCTGACTTCAGCAACAGAGGAGATATCTTTCACTGATGCCCTTGTCTCTTTCGTGAGCGGAGCTGCAATCCTTATCTTCACACCTCTTTTCTTAATCTGTTCAAGCACTGGCTTCAGACCTTCGATCTTCCTTATGAGTCCTTGGCTCGTGGTCATGATGATGACGCTTTGCTCTGCGTTCTTCAATGTCAGTTCGAGATGGTTATAGAGATTGTGCCTCCCTCTGAGAGATCCAGATAGATCAGCAGGCTCTACGAGCTCTACGCCCTGAGTGTGCAAGGTGTTCAGTTCATTAAGAATCTCGGTGTTCTTGAGGTCATCAAGCCTCTTGACCTTCGCGTCTGATTCTTTCTTCATGTTCTTCTTCACACGCTCGATGACTTCTGTAGGAGGGACTGCAATATACTTGATCGGTTTGCCAAGTTTCATTATTACGAACCCTTTTTTTTCTAGTGATTCCAGGACATCATAACTTCTAGACCTCGGAACATTCGCGATGTCAGACAGTTCTCCTGCGGTTGAAACTCCTCGAGAAAGCAACGCTGCCCACACTTTTACCTCATAGAGATTAAGCGAGAAATAACGACGTAATTTGCTTAAAAATTCTTCTTTTACGATCATGTTGACCTACACCCCCCTTTTTAAATATTTGTTATTTGTATGGGATAAATCCTGAGTACTACTATTAATATGTTACGCTTTTTAACCAAGCAGTAGTACTTTCATCCATCAATAACAACTAGGGGTTAGTACTTTCTAATAATAAAATATCGTACTATAGCTTCTATATAAGCTTTTATCAATTATATCATCGCTGTTGTGACCTTAATACTTCGGTGCATATCTGAACTTACAATTTGAGTAGTCCTCACCAGAACTTTTATAAATTAGATTAAGATAAATCGGAGTATGAAAAATATCTGGATACTACTGATTTTATTGATTTTGTTAGGATGTTCTCAGGAACCCCTTGAAAACCAGACACCTAGAGAGGAATTTACTGAAAAAAGCGAGCAGATATTACCTGACGATCTGCAGGATAATATTGAACACTCTTTTGAGAATGCAAGTGATGAAGACCTGGAAATTATGAATGAATTGATGGATGAGCTTATCGTTGCAGTAGAAGAACATGAAAAAGCTGCAGAAGCTCTCAATCAAAGCTGATCTTTTTCTTTTGATACCTATATTTCTCGACTAATCCCATAATTTTAAATACCTTTGAATCAGGTTCTTTGGTATATGAAAAAAGATGCTTTAGGCATTTGGTTAGTCATAAGTATATTCAGTCTGCCTTCAGCTCGCGCTCTCGATATCAACATCGAGGACTCATTCGGTATGGTCGGTAGGATCATCTATGACCTTCTCACGAAAGAATATGTGGTTTTTGGCATCGTAATCATAGTTCTTGTCATACTTTTTCGAAGCATATTTCTTGCAGGACTCCATAAACTCCCTCAATTCGGAGAATCAGGCGTCTCTAAGACCATAGCAACAACACTCTCTCTTCTATGCACTCTTGGAATCGCATATACGAAAATCAATTCAGGGAGGAATGTCCATGGATTCCTTGAGGATATACTTGGTCCTGCAGGGATATATGCCGCGGTATTCGTAACAGTAATGGGTTATGTATGGTTAAGGGCATCTATGGGGAAATGGGCTCTCACAGGTACTGGGCTGGTCGCATATGCGGTAGGTTCGATGATAAATAATCAGCTTATGATGTCAATAGGAATCATCATCTTTTTCATATCATTCATAAAGGCATTCGGAAGTAGTGGAAAAAAATATGAGAATTATAACGGAACCAATCCGAATAGTGGGGACGGGTTTTCAATCGGGAAGTTTTTCAAGAAGAAACCTGAAGAAGAAGTTAAACAGAAAGATACAGTGGCGCTGCTAAAACGTCAAATCGAAGATGATGAGATGGGACTTCAGGTCATGAGGGACCTTGATGCAGTCGACACTAAGACAATCCAACTCAGGAAGATAGAAACTAAACTCGATGATAATCTCAAGAGTTTACTAGATGAAGAACAATTGATCATCAAGAAGGATGAAGAGATCAATCTCTGGCTCCTAAGGATCCGGAAGAACATACAATGGTATGAAATGCATTCAGATCCGAACAACCAAGAATTCATCCAGAAAAAGAATGCGCTCAAAGGAAGAATAGTAGAATACCAGCAGATCCATAATAACCTCGCACAGAAGTATGATCAATTACTTCAATCAGAAGACCAATTACTTAATCAAGACCAGAAAGCAGAGGCGGCTGAAGACAAAGCTGAAGAACGTGAAGTGGATGATGAAAGGAAATTGATTTCGACTACAACAGAGATGCAGAACCAAGCGAATGAACTCATCGATGATACTACAGGTCAGATGCAGGATCGGGAGAAAGTTGAATTGAATCTCCTTGATAAGATGAAATATTTAGATGAAAAAGAAGAAGAGCTTATACGGAAGAAACAGGCAATAACCGAGAAGAATATCGAGCTCATAGAGAAGATAAAGAAAGCGAACAAGTTTCTCGAAACAGCGAGCAGTAAGAGGGGGTCAGAAAAGCTCGCAATACATAACCAGAAGAACTTCTGGACACAAGATCTCATAGATAACGACCGGAAAAAACAGGCAATAGGGTATGATATATTAGCTAACAAGCAGAAACAGATGGAATACCTCAAGAAGATAGAGGCTGCAGAGAAGCAGGATCTACAGTATGAGAAAAAAATAAGTAAATAAAAAATCAAACCCTTTCTGTCATGAGTTTGTCGACGACTGCAGGATCAGCGAGAGTTGTCGTATCACCGATCCCTTCCTTGTCTTTACCTTCAGCAATCGCTTTTAGGATACGCCTCATGATCTTTCCGCTCCGAGTCTTCGGAAGAGATTCAGAGAACTGGATCTTCTCAGGTTTTGCGATAGGACCGATCTCTTTTGCTACATGCTGACGCAGTGCTTTCACGAGCTCATCGTTCTGTTCGACTCCTTTTTTCAGTGTGACGAACGCATAAAGCGCCTGACCTTTGATAGGGTGAGGTACTCCTACAACCGCTGATTCTGCTACAGACTTATGGCTTACAAGCGCGCTTTCAATCTCAGCAGTGCCTATCCTATGGCCTGAGACATTGAGGACATCATCTACGCGCCCCATTATCCAGAAATATCCATCTTCATCTTTTCTAGCAGAGTCTCCAGCAAAATATACGCTCGCGCCGAACTTTCCAAAGTAGGTCTTCACATACCTGTCAGGGTCTCCCCAGACCGTCCTTCCTAATCCAGGCCACGGGCGTTTGATCACTAGGTATCCTCCTTCATTAGGATCAGCCTCAGTTCCGTCCTCACGGAAAATAGCAGGTTCTATACCTGGGAAAGGGAAAGTCGCTGATCCTGGTTTAGTGGTAGTCGCTCCGGGAAGAGGGGTTATCATCATCCCTCCTGTCTCGGTCTGCCACCAGGTATCGACAATCGGACATTTCCGCTGTCCAATGACTTCATGATACCAAAGCCATGCTTCCGGATTGATAGGTTCTCCTACGCTTCCGAGAAGCCTTAGGCTTGAGAGATCATGTTTCTCAGGCCATTCGACACCATGCTTGATAAGCGCCCGGATGACAGTCGGGGCAGTATAGAAAAGACTGACCCTGTGTTTCTCCACGACTTCCCAGAACCTATCAGGTTCTGGATAAGTAGGGACTCCTTCGAACATAATTGATGTCGCTCCGTTCGCCAGAGGGCCATAGACAATATAGCTATGCCCAGTGATCCATCCGATGTCTGCGGTGCACCAATAGACATCATCTTCCTTATAGTCAAACACACATCTGAATGTGTGATAAGCGAACGTTAGGTATCCTCCAGTAGTATGCATAATCCCTTTCGGCGTCCCGGTGGTCCCTGAGGTGTACAGGATAAAAAGAGGATCTTCTGAGTCCATCTTTTCTGCAGGGCATTCAGGTCTGATGTCCGGGGAGTTCATCTCATCATTCCAATAGACATCCCTGCCGTCTTGCATAGCGATCTTTTCCATAGTCCTTTGGACGACTATAACATGTTCTACTGATGTGCAATCTGCAAGTGCATCGTCAGCGTTGCCCTTCAATGGAATTTTCTTGCCTGCATGGAAGCTGCCGTCGCTTGTAATCAGAATCTTTGCGCTTGAGTCATTTATCCTTTTTGAAAGAGAACGTGAAGAGAACCCTCCAAAGACGATAGAATGAATAGCACCGATCCTAGCGCAGGCCAGCATTGCCACCGCAAGTTCAGGGACCATAGGAAGATAGATACATACAATATCTCCTTTCACAACCCCTTTCTTCTTCAGGACATTCGAGAATTTAGTGACTTCATAATGCAGCTGTTCAAAAGTAAATGTCCGATAGTCTCCAGTCTCGGATTCCCAGATGAGCGCTGCTTTGTTCTTACTCGGTCCGTCAAGATGCCTGTCGATGCAGTTATGGCATACGTTCAGCTGGCCTCCCTCAAACCATTTGACCCATGGCTTGTCATCTTCATTCAATACCCGGTCCCATTTCTTGAACCAATGCAGGCTCTCTGCCTTCTCTCCCCAGAAACCTGATGGGTCATCCAGTGACCTTTGATAGATATCTTTGTACTCGTCGAAACTCTTGATGTGAGCCTTATCCTTGAATTCTTGAGGAGGATTGAACTTCCTGTTCTCGTTCATCAAGGAATCGAATTTATCATCTCCCATGTGGGTGCACCTCTTTTTTTGGTAACAACTGTAGATAGAGGTCTTGAAGACCTCATTATGAATGTAAAAAAATAATAAAAAAAAAAATTATTTAAATGAACAATGGCAGGAACACAAGAGCCACGATGCTGATCAATTTGATCAGGATGTTCAAAGCAGGGCCGCTAGTATCTTTGAACGGATCGCCGACAGTGTCGCCGACCACCGCTGCCTTGTGCGTATCAGATCCTTTCCCGCCAAGGTTCCCTTCTTCAATGTATTTCTTCGCGTTATCCCACGCGCCTCCTGAGTTAGCCATGAAAACCGCAAGCAAGAATCCTGTGACAAGGGTCCCTGCCAGCAATCCTCCGACCGCTTCAAGACTCCATAATCCTAGGAGGATCGGGGTGAGGATAGCTATAACACTTGGCAGAATCATCTGCCTAAGAGCGGCTTCAGTAGAAATGTCGATGCATCTCTTATAATCAGGTTTGGCTTTACCTTCCATTATACCTTTGATAGTCCTGAACTGCCGTCTGACTTCTATGACCATATCTTCAGCAGCTCTTCCAACAGCCTTCATCGTCAGTGCGGAGAAGATAAACGGAAGGAGTCCGCCTATGAACAGTCCGATCATGACTCTATGGTCAATGATGTCGATCGTTGTCATTCCGGTGACCTGAGAGAAGGTAACGAAGAGTGCAAGGGCAGTAAGAGCAGCTGAACCGATAGCGAAACCTTTACCGATCGCAGCGGTAGTGTTACCTACTGCATCAAGGCTCTCAGTCCTCTTCCTGATCTCCGGACCCAGACCTGCCATCTCAGCGATGCCTGCAGCGTTGTCTGCTACAGGGCCATAGCTGTCAGTAGCAAGAGTGATACCCAGAGTCGAAAGCATACCTACTGCTGCAATAGCGATACCATACATGCCGCCGATTGCGGAAGATGTAACTGCACTTCCGAAATAGAATGCGATACCCATAGCGGCGCAAACTGCGAGCACAGGGATGATCGTCGATATCATGCCCAGCCCGAGACCTGAGATGATGTTAGTAGCGGGTCCAGTCTTCGAAGCTTCTGCAATCTCCTGAACAGGTTTTCTTTCAGTAGACGTGTAATATTCAGTAGAAAGTCCGATTATGACTCCCCCTCCAAGCCCTGCAAGCATGGAGAAATAAAAGTTAAGGTTGCCAGTCAGCTTCAATATGACAAATCCGGATACGATGGCCATGAGGATAGCTGCTCCAAATATACCTTTATTCAATGCAGCCGCTGCACTACCACTCTTTCCTGTACGAACAAGAGCGACTCCGAGCAAAGAGCAAACAATCCCTAATGCTGCAAGTATGAGCGGTAAAATAACTGCGTTTGGGGCTTGAGTAGTTATCAGTACGCCAAGTACCATCGCTGCAATCAATGAATCGACATAGCTCTCGAAGAGATCTGCTCCCATACCTGCGACATCTCCAACATTGTCACCGACGTTGTCTGCAATTGTCGCTGGGTTCCTGGGATCGTCCTCAGGAATGCCTTTTTCAACTTTTCCTACGAGATCTGCTCCGACATCGGCAGCCTTAGTATAGATTCCCCCACCGACACGTGCGAAGAGGGCTATCGATGATGCACCGAAACCGAATGCGAAAATGACATTTGGTTCTCCGATCCATAGATAGAGCAGCGTGACTCCGAGAAGTCCAAGACCGACAACACTCATCCCCATGACTGTCCCTGATGAGAAAGCCACTTTCAATCCTTCATTCAATGATTTTTTGGATGCGATTGCGGTACGGACATTCGCTTTCGTAGCGATCCTCATCCCGATGTTTCCTGCAAGTCCTGAGAAAAATGCTCCTAGCAGAAAGCACAACATGGATTCTCCTCTGAAATGAGTCGGGTCCTTGTCGATCCAGAATAGGACCGCAGCGACGATTATGATGAATATGAGAAGTATCTTATATTCTTTCTGAAGGAACGTCATCGCTCCATCATGGATAGTCTTCGCTATCTCTTTAGTTTTCTTATCTCCAGCGTCTTTGCCTGAGATCTGAACGAATTTGACTAATGCGAATATCAGTGCAAGGAGAGAGACTCCTATCACTCCATATATAATGTTCATGTTATCCCCCCAAATTGTAATGGTTGTCGAAAGCTCAAAGGTGATATTTAAATTCTTCGATTTCTAAGAACTCAGATAGAACCAATAGATATGATCTTTCTAGGACATCTTGCGACGCACTTCCCGCAACCGATGCACTTCTTATAGTCGATGATCGCCAGGTTGTCGATGACCTTTATTGCTTTCTTTGGGCAGACATTCTCGCAGGTCCTGCATGCGATGCAGCCTGCACTGCATCTTACTGTCACTTGTCTTCCTTTATCCTGAGAACAGCAATTGACGTTTACGAACCTTACCTTATCTTTTTTTGTCGCAATCCTAATAATGGAGTTTGGGCATGCATCGACACATGCTCCGCAGGCGATGCACTTTTTTATGTCCACGACAGGAAATCCTGATTTGCCCATAGAAATCGCACCATATTTACAGGCCTTGATGCAATCGCCAAACTCTAAACAACCATAACTACATGCCTTCTGGCCACCAGCTACGGTCACCGCTGCACTGCAACTCTTTATCCCTTTGTATACTGCTTTGTCCTTACAATGTTTACCTCCATCGCAGCTGACGACAGCGAACTCTTTCACGATAGGCTTTGATTTCACATGAAGGAGCGCGCATAGTTCGTCTGCAGTCTCTTTTCCTCCTGGTTTGCATCTCCCTATCAATTTTGGGTCATCCTTTACAGCTTCAGCATATTGTGCGCATCCTACGAAACCGCATCGCCCGCAATTCGCTCCTGGAAGGGTATTGATCACTTTTTTTAGAAGAGGATCATCTTTTTTTTTGAGTCTTTTACCTGCAACTACGAGAATCGTACCAATTATAGCAGAGAATCCGGCCATGAAAATCAATTCGATAATCATTGTATACTCCCAAATACCAGGAATGCCATCGACATCATGCTTGCTGTGATGAAAGCGATAGCTACTCCTCTAAATGGTCTTGGTACATTTCCCAATTCAAGCTTCTCTCTTATGCCTGACATCAAGAACAATGCAAGAAGGAAACCGATCCCTGCTGAGGTTCCGAACGTGATTGAATGGACAAAAGACAGATCATCACTGATATTGAGGAGGGCAACTCCCATAATCGCGCAGTTAGTCGTTATCAGAGGAAGATAGATACCAAATGCCTTGAAAAGAGCTTGGTTGTACCTTTTCAAGAACATCTCGAGCAATTGCACGAATGAAGCGATGACCAATATGAAGACAACTATATACATATATTCAAGACCATAAGGCAAGAGGAAGAAATGATAAACCGGCCAAGTGATCGCAGAGACCAGGGCCATAACTGCTGTTACAGCAAGTCCCATCCCGATTGCAGGTTTTGATGATCTTGATACTCCTATAAACGGACATATGCCAAGGAATCTGGTGAGTACGAAATTGTTCACGAATATAGCTCCGATGATGATAGATATCAGTTCATTCACCTGGCTCACCCCTGATCTTGAAATAATTAATACCAGCAAGGATCAATCCGATCGTGAGAAGCGCGCCTGGAGGAAGAATCATGATCATCATCTTCTCAAACGGCAATGAGATTATGGTCGACCCCAAGATAGCGATCTGTGCTGTCCCTAGAATCTCCCTGATCATGCCGATGACCATGAGCGCGAGAGTGAACCCAATCCCCATCCCGATACCGTCCAGGATCGAATCATTGACCGGGTTCTTCCGGGCGAATGAATCTGCTCTCGCAAGGATGATACAATTGACTACAATAAGCGGGACGTAGATTCCGAGTCTCCTGAATATATCCGGGAAATAGGCTTCCATAAGCATCGAAATGATAGTCACAAATGTGGCGATGATCACTATCTGGATCGGGATCCTTATCTTTTCAGGGATGTATCCCTTGATAATTGAAATAAACGCGTTCGAAAAAGTGAGGACGAATAATGCTGACAACCCCATGCCGATACCGTTCTCAAGCGAAGTCGTAACAGCAAGAGTGGGGCAAAGCCCTAGTACGAGGAAGAATACAGGGTTTTTCGAGAATATACCCTGGGTAAAGAGCTGGAGTTTTTTCATCGTTCCAGTACCTCGTTCACTGCATCTACAACAGCTTCAGAAGACTTCGTCGCTCCTGTCACTCCATCGATTCCTCTGCCAAACACAACCCTTTGGTCTTTTCCTACGAATTGATCGGTGAACCATGGTTCTGTTATCTTCGTACCAAGTCCGGGAGTCTCCTGCTGCTCAAGGATGCGCACACCCCTGATTGCGCCGTCAGCATCCATTCCGACAAGGAGCATTATCTCAGATGAATATCCATATTCGCTTGCCTCAAAAATGTACCCTATAATCTTCCCTTCACGGAACACCTCTGCACCATCTATCCTGTCAGCTTCGGGAAAAATCTCATTTGCCATCGCCAGCCGAGTGCGTAACCTGTTCTCATCGATCACAGGAGCAGTCATGGCATTCACGAGACTCAGGATAGCTGTAGATGATATGACTATCATGATGAGTATCAATGCAGCAGACAGGTCTGATCTCAACGGGTATACCTCTCAATCAACGGAACTGCTGCATTCATCAAAAGGATGGAGAATGCAACACCTTCAGGGTTCGCTGAATAGACTCTTAAGAGCATGGTGATGACTCCGCATCCGATCCCGAATATTATCTGTCCGTGTCTAGTAACAGGACTAGTGACGTAATCTGTCGCCATGAAAAAAGCACCTATGATGAGCCCT
>JAUUYB010000094.1 GCA_030590605.1 Candidatus Woesearchaeota archaeon | reverse complement strand
TTTTGGAAATTTGAGTTTATATAATTGACGGTAACCTCAGTCGAGAATCATCGAATAGTGAAATGAAGAAAGATACATCTCTAAGGACCCAAAATCATTCTTTGAGACCTCGCACTAACATTTAAATATTAGTATCCAATCGTAGGGAGCATGGCGAAGAAGGCTAAGAAAGCGATGGATTTCAAGACCACCGCAGATATAACTGTAAATCCTGAGATAGTGAATCAGGTCATCGGTCAGGAGAACGCAGTAAATATCATCAAGAGAGCCGCTGCCCAAAGGAGGCATGTCCTGCTCATAGGAGAACCTGGGACTGGAAAATCCATGCTCGGTCTCGCGCTGGCAGAACTCCTGCCAAAAGAGAATCTCAGGGATGTCATCTCGTTTCCGAACCCGAATGATGAGAACTCGCCTCTTATCAGGACCATGCCTGCCGGACAGGGAAGAAATCTTGTCGCAAAAGCGAGGGTTGAAGCAGGATCAATCATCAAGAACTATAATGTCATATTCTTTATCATCATCATCGCCATATCTTTCTATGAGTACTGGTTGTGGAGAAGCGGTAGGATTTCAGATATCATATTCGCTGCAGCCATGATTACGACAGTCGTCATGATCGTAGGTATCAATCTCATGATGAGCCTTGGAAAGAAGATGAACAACCAGAAAGTCTCTGTCCCGAAGGTCATAGTGGATAACTACCGCAAGAAGAATGCGCCGTTCTTCGATGCGACCGGATCCCACGCAGGAGCGCTCTTGGGAGATGTACTGCATGATCCCTTCCAGTCCGGAGGCCTTGGCACTCCTGCACACGAAAGAGTGGTTGCAGGCATGATCCACAAAGCTCACATGGGAGTCCTTTTCGTAGACGAGATAGCGACACTCCAGCCCACGACCCAGCAGGAACTCCTGACCTCCCTTCAGGAAGGCAAATACGCCATTACCGGACAGTCTGAGAGGAGCGCAGGAGCGATGGTGCGGACCGAAGCTGTTCCATGCAGGTTCATCCTGGTGGCTGCAGGAAATATCGAGACCCTGAAGCACTTGCATCCCGCTCTCAGGTCCCGTATCAGGGGATATGGTTATGAGGTATTCATGAACGAAACCATGGAAGATACTGCCGGGAATCGGGAGAGGATAGCAAGGTTCGTGGCCCAGGAAGTGGTGAAGGACAAGAAGATACCTCATCTATCGCGTGCAGCGGTGATGGAGATTCTCGAGATCGCAAGAAGGATGGCGAACCGTAAGAAACATCTGACCGGCAGGCTAAGAGAGCTGGGCGGTCTTGTCAGGGCTGCAGGAGACATCGCAGTGAAGGCGAAAGCGAAGATAGTCGAACCAGCCCACGTTGAAGAGGCGCTCACTGTAGCACGTACTCTTGAGCAGCAGCTTGCAGACAAGCATATCGAGAGAAAGAAGGAATATGAGGTCATAATCACAAAAGGAGCGCGCGTAGGAAGAGTGAACGGTCTTGCAGTCATCGGTTCAGGTTCAGCGCTTTCAGGTATCATCCTTCCGATTGAATCAGCGGTCACGCCTGGCGGTAAAGAAGCACAGATTGTAGCGACTGGCCAGCTGGGAGACATCGCGAAGGAAGCTGTAAAGAATGTCTCAGCCATCATAATGAAACATTTCGGGCAGGACATAAAAGAGCATATGGACATCTATATCCAGTTCCTCCAGACCTATGAAGGAGTAGAGGGAGACTCAGCTAGCATCGCAGTCGCGACCACGATACTCTCTGCGCTCAAGGACCTCCCTATCAAGCAGGACCACGCTATGACAGGTTCTCTCTCAGTAAGAGGGGAAGTGCTTCCGATAGGAGGGGTCTCTTCAAAGATAGAGGCAGCGATTTCCACTGGCATCAAATGCGTCATCGTCCCAAGATCGAATATGCAGGATATCATAGTAGATAAGAAGAAACTGAAGAAGGTCAGGATCATCCCTGTCGATACGATCATCGATGTCTGGAAGGAAGCGCTTGTCTGGACAGGGAAAAAAGACTTGCTGAAGAAGATTACACATGAATGATTTCTCTATTGTTTTGAGTATATCATATATTCAATGATCAAGGTAAAAGCAGGAAATAATACACTGAGAAGTATCCGGGTATCAGTCCCATAATCAGAAAGAAGAAGGAATATTATCACACCAAGAATCATCGCCTGAAGTGTTCCGAATATCCAGAAAATAGATTCTTTCATTAGCCGCCCCTCACATTGAAAATTAGGAATCCAAAAATGGCCGTGCATGCAATGACTATATATCCTATGACAATTGCTTTTCGATCCTTAGCTAACACATTCTTTTTTGGTCCCATTATACATTTGTTGATTATAGCCGAAATCCCATAGAATAATCCAGCGAGACAGATACAGATTACTAAACCTAAAATATAGTTTTCATTGATCTTATCCTTAGTCTTTCCGTATAGGAGAAAATAAAATACGATGGAAACACCGACGCACAACATTGCAATGTGATTTAGAAAAGCATATTTTAAGGTGTTTTGTTGAACCATAACCCATATTTTCTGATTTCAGTAATAAATAGTTTACGGTTTAGCCGCAATATTTTTATATCCATGATTCTGTCATATTGCAATGATTGACAAAAAGACTATAGACAAAGCGCTTCGTGAAGCGAAAGATCTTAAGAAAAAGCAGCTGCTCTCAAAAGATGAGATGGGTCGTCTTGAGAAGGAATTCAAGAAGGATGTGAAAGAACTCAAGAAAGATCTTAAGAAACGATAGATCTGGCATGTATTGATTTCCTTGAGGCTTTCCTGACTTTCTTCTTCATCCAATAACAATTTATGTTACGTCTTGCTCTTAAACTTGATATAGAACATAGCGAAAAGCCCCCCGATAAGATCAGCGACAAGGTCAAGAGATGTATTCTCGTATCCTCCGACTTTTGTATCAGGGACGAAGACAGTTGTCGTGAACTCTATTATCTCATTCACCGCTCCGACACCGAGACCTGCCATGACAACCACAATCCCTACAGCGACCCATTTGTGTTTCGGCTTGAGGTATGGCTTAAGGAGTACATACATGAGTATCGTCGCGACTCCGAATCCGATGATATGGACTAGCTGGTCATATTTGAATATGTTGTAGGGATCACCGACTATAGGGATGAGTATGAGTTCATAGAGCCGCTTCCCCCCTATCATCAATCCCCCTCCTGAAAGATGCATGAATGACCAGAGCGTGAGCCCCCAAAGTACTGCAAGTGGATAGTACACTTTCTTGTTCGTAGCTAGGATAATACAAAGGAATAGTATGATGACACCGATATAACCGAGGAATTCATAGTTCTTCCTGCCGACAAATATGAAGAAGAATATTACTAGCATGACAATGTTCGTGATGAATATGGGCATCTGTTCTTTCTTGATCATTTTCTTTTCCTCCCTTTTCCGTTCTTGACCCTGATGAGGATTATCAATAAGAGGATGGTAAGTGCTAGTATCAGCATGATTCCGTTGATATCCTTGATTATAGGATAATCATTGATATATCTCTCCATGAAAAGCCTGAGCGGGATGAGCAAAGCGACGATGATACTGATCGCTTTCAGATGCCATCCTTTTCCCCCCATCTTGAATGGTGAAAGCGCAGTGATGCCTCCAAGTAGCAATACATACCCGAACATGAACGAGAATAACCCTCCTAATGCGAATATTGTGTCAAGTGGAGGTTGCAGATAGAATCCGCTGATGATCCATAAGACGAGACAGAGGTACGACAATACGAATCCGAGACTGAATATGAACTTGGGCTTATCCATCATATCGATTTATCTGGAAATTATATATATAAAGGTTTTGAAATCGTAAAGGTTTAAAAACTAAGAATGACTTCTTTCTCCTATGCATTTCGAAGAATTAAGTAGATTCATTGATGATGGCATATTCGACGCCCTGCCAAGCGGAGCTTACATCCATGACCTGAGAGAAAGAGCAGAATATATAGTTTCACCCATCATGTCCGATGAAACCTTTGAAAAGTTCGGTTTGAATAGAGATGCTTTCGATGAATACGTTAAAATGTTCATAGAAAGAGGATTGGTTGACGGTAAAGTGATTCCTTATGATGGTTGCTTTTGTATAGAAGATGAAGAATCTGCAGTCATTCTGGAAAATATTGGTTCCCAAACCTTGAATCTTCTGACTTATAGGGCTGTCGAAGGCTCTGCCAGCGGATTATTGGTAGCCAATATGATGTTTGCAGGATTTATTGAAAGTGGCAATGCTTACTTCCCTCCTGATCCGATAGGAATGGCCATCCTTGAGGATCGTATAGAACTTCTTCCAGGCTGGGCTAAACCTGCAATGAACTATGACCTTGTGAATGCGACCAACACAGCGATTGAACAGATCGCATACATGGAAAAGATCGGCACATGGAAAGAACCCGAAAAAAAACAAGAGATACCTACCTTAGATGCATATCTCCTGCCGTCATTCTCGTAACAGGAGGATTATCTTTTGAAAGCTCCTCATGCGCCCGCATCGCCATGTAGACGAGGAGGAACATATTCTCGAAATCATCGTGGGGATAGCTTCCTACAGTAGACATGTCAGAATAAAGATTTGCCCTCATAAGGTCGTATGATCCTGGGAACGGCTTGAATGCGTATTCTTCGAGCCCTTCAGGATAGAACGTCGAGATCGATCCTTTCTGCTCTTGTGTCATAAGGTACATGGCAGAGACGACACCTGTCTCGAGAAGTAGGACAGAATGGACTGTGTCAAGATAAAACGTTCCCTCCCTCATCTCTTTAAGCCTCTGTTCATCTGTATGCATTAACATGATAGCCTGTATGTTTCTTCGAGCGTCCTTATGCTTGACGTGGAGTGTCATAAGGCCGCTAGAGATATATCTTTGTCCCCTTCTCCCGACGAAGAACGGGATGAGGCTCCGATAGGGATTTCCCTCATGGGTTACGATATCATCAAGAGGACTCGCTTGGTAAGGCCTGTTCGTAAGGAGCTGATTTTCCTGAAATCTGAGGTAGAAATGGGGGAACTTATTAACGCCGCTGTGGAGAAAGACCTCATCGCATTG
>JAUUYB010000023.1 GCA_030590605.1 Candidatus Woesearchaeota archaeon | reverse complement strand
CAGGTATCTGGCTGATACCGTATTTCTTCATGTGAGCTATCCCTTTGATGATATCCTGGTCAGGGGTCACGCTTATGATCTTCTTTTGCATGACTTCATTTGCTTTGACTTCCTCTTTTTTGGAAAACTGCATCAAAGCATCAAAGATCCGCATGGCATTTGAATATGTCGGATCCATAGTGCCAGCCTCTATCTTGGCGATAAGTGATTGGGAGACTCCTGCACGCTGGGCAAGGTCTGCCTGGGTGAGCCCTATACGTTTCCTAAGCCGTTTGATGTCTCGGATTTCTCGTATCACAGACCATGAATTCCGATAAGAATATTTAATGATTTCGTAACAGCTATGAAAACATATTATGATTTCCTAAACTATCAGCTTATTCTCGACGAAAAACTTAAAAACATCAAATCCTGATATTTGACTAAAACTAGTAGGGTGGAACCATTATAAGACGTAGTGGAGCGTATGCACTAGCCATATTTATAGCTCTTGCTGTCTTACCTGCTGTATTCTCTGAGGTTATGATCATATCACCTAGCCCGGGGACAAATACTACTAATACTGATATCCTTGTCGGTTGGACTGACTATCCCGGGAACTTCTCGACTTATAAGATTCTGATCTCTGGAGATATTGGTTTTTCTGACGTAAGTGAGCTCGAATCGATGAATGCATATGCGACATTTAGGAACCTGGATTATGGGATATACCACTTAAAGGCACAGGTCTATGATGGAGGGACTCTTCTCGAGGAATCACCTATAAGCATCGTACGTGTGAATGAACGGCCGCAGTTCGCTATCTCCATAGACCATTCTGAATACTCATCAGGGAACGTAGTGGTTTTCAGGATTGACGCACCTCTTGGTTCTGCTGTAGATATCAAGGTAGACGGAACTGATGATGATTTCTCTTATCACCCTGCGTCTCTGGCAACAGATGAATTCAGGACCGTGCTAAGCCCGGGAGATTACACGATAGCCGCGAATCTTACCTATTTCGATTACTTCACCACATTCCAAGATACATTCACGCTCCAAGAATCAGAAGAGACAGTTGCGACCACACAGGATGATACAGGAAACCTGACCAAGTACTTGCTCAATATCACTACCGTGGATAGTGCAGGAGAAAGATTACCTCTCGTCCTCTTCACGACTATGACAATTGATACTGACAGCGAATATTTCTATAATGAGACTGAGGTGACAGGGACTGATGGCGTACGCAGGCTTATTCTCGCTCCTGAGATATATCTTCTCGAATTCTCAAAAAAAGGATACAAGAGCACTTCAAAAGTAGTAGATCTCGACTATGAGAACATCTCAATCACTGTGACCTTAGAGAAAGACGATACAAAAGAGATTCTTAAGCTGGATGAATACGAACTGGATATCCTTAGTCCGCTCCCGGATGAAAGAGTGGAGAACAAACATGTAAACATCAAGGTATATGTCAATGGCAGTTTCGATAGCTGTCAGGTGCTTTACTCAAGCGGAGAGGGATGGAAGGTTGCAGGGAATGCAGAAGATGGGGAACAGGTCTTGACCATAACTGATGCCCCTCCTGGAAACTACGATGCAAGGATAGACTGTATATACGATGGAGAGACCTACTCTTCAGATGAGCGTGCATTCATGGTCTACACTAAGATCGATGACGACTCTCTCATACAGGGGATGTTATCTGAGATAGAACAAGCAAAAAAGAACGTCAATATCTTGAATGACGAATCAATCATCACCAGATTCAATTTTCTAGGGATCCTGAAAGCTGCAGAGCAAGAACTGACCGGCCTGAATGCGAAATACAACGAGCTCCTGAACGATGGAGCAGATGAAGAAGAAGTACAGGCTATGAAAGAGTCGATTAGGGATAGGATCGATGTCCTTAGGAATGAACTCCCAAAATCTGTCGAGATCGGGAATAGCGAAGACCATGCAGTATACTTGCCGGTCACAGGATTCGAGGATTTGTATGCAGATTACAAGACAGCATCAGGAGAGATAGCAGAAAAGAGAGACACGAAGTTCCAGAAATCTGCTCAGGAAGATTTCATCGTGAAAAAGACGCTGAATCATGTGACTGTGATAAGGATGTCAGGTTCTGAAGAGACCTATTCTGCAATATCTGAGACGATCTCCTCTTTTGGAGAGATCATTCCTGAGAAGATTGTCATCTATATAGATGATGGACTCACATTCACAGGAGTCGAATTCATTTCACAGGCTGCCAAAGTGGACGACAACTTCTATGAATTGAGCGGAGACCAGATAGAATATTTTTTCAAGGCAGAGATAGATCTTCAGATGGCAAAAGGGATCAAGACCATGATAATCGCTCCGATTTTAGGAGGTAGCGATACTCCCACAGGATTCGCGATCTCTGATCTGACAGCAGCCGCTGATGTATCTCACCTTGTGATACTTGTGATCATCATAGTCGCACTCATAGGAGGATATGTCTTGACAAGCGGGGGAAGGAAACGAAAGAAGCACGTTTCTGCGCTGGCTGTCGACATCAACAAGGCGCTTGATCATCTCGAGAAAGGGGAACCTACTAAAGCGTTTTCAGTGTATCCAAGGATTTTGGGGAGGCATAAACAGCTCGATCCGGAAAAGAAAAGCGAGCTCTCCCAGATCATGCAGTATCTCCATGGACAATTAGAAGAACATAACTTATCATTGATGTTGACCCAGCTCGATAGATCCGCATCAGATCTTGCCTCAAATTTCGATGATGACTCATTTACTGGATTTATCGACATGTTCAACCAGGCGACACAGATCTATAATGGTCTCGATGATACTATAAAACCAAAATATTTCGGCCAGATCGACAACTTCCATAATATTATACAGGAGATTCAACAAATTCAATAACTATTTATATTTACATGACAAAAAAGGGGTATCACATGAAAAGAGGACAACAACTCGCCATATTGATCTTGCTAGCCCTCGCTTTCCCTGTTTACGCCCAGGAACCTGACTATGAAGAAGGGATCCATTTCATACGACCTGTTGACGGATACATAATTTCGGATTACACGATTCCAGAATTTCTGAGTGTAGAAGACGTATATGTCCTTGCGTGTACTGAAGGCGACTATCCGATAAAGACTTCTTTGCTATGCCTTGACAACAATAATTTCGTAGACCTCAACAATTACAAGTGGACTCCTGATCAGAACTGCTACATCTCAGATTACAACCTGAAAGACTTCACCTGCAGAGATATGATGGTCCAATCAGAATATACTATTGATGGAGAGAATTACAGGCTGACTAAGAATGTAAGGGTGAACAAGCTGACAAAAGTTCTTGACCATCTGCTCGAGAACCAATACAGTGATGGAGGTTGGAGAGACTCACTCAAGACCGCTTATGGTATCTGGGGATTATCTTTCTACTCCGAGATTTTCGATTATGAGATAGAGAATGGCATGAAGTGGTTGAAACTTAATCGTGATGATGACGAGAAATGCTGGCCCAAATCTCCCTGTGATATGCAGCAGACAGCAAATATTCTCGGGCTGCTTACCATCAGTAATTACACTGACTATTATAGGGTCTTAAACGACGGCGAGAATTTCATGAAAGAGATGCATCTCTTTTACGAACAGGAGAATACATGGAAAGTAAGTATCTTTCCGAACGTGCCATTTACGACTGTGTCTCTTGTAGGATATGAAGGAGAGATCATAGACACCAATTTCACGCTCGAAAATGATACATGGACAGATTATTCTTTCAAGGCTGTCACTGGAAAAGAACTGATCGTGATCAGCGATGAGAACATCAAGGCGAAGATTCTCGACCAGCAGGGAGAAACTCTCATCAACTACCAGGGAGACAACCTTTCTTATGATATCCCTGGGGCTTGCTGGAGCAGGAACAAACGCGGAGAACCCTGCGATTTACGGACGACCCTTTGGAACACCATGCTAGACATCCCTGAAGAACAGATAGACCAGGCTAAATATTATCTAGAGAATGAGATGAGGAACAACACTCTTGTAGGCTACTATCTTGGCGATCAGGACGATCCTATCGACACTTCCCTATTCCTGTATGTGATGGAATCATCACACAAAGACGAAGATTGGATGGATGAGATCGTCGATTGGGTGACCTACCACCAGAACAATGAAGGTTCCTGGGGAGACGGCAATGTTACCGATAAGGTGGTTCCGACAGCGATTGGAGGTCTGGCTCTCACGAAGTACGGATTCAATCGATCATCAGAACAGATAGAGGATGCTGAGGATTGGGCTTCTGAAAATGAGGAAGAGGTTGATGTGAATGATACCGTCAACCAGGCGGCTTTGTTTTCGATCCTGCGAAGGAACGCTCATCCTCTCGTGACTGCAGTACCAAGAGTCCTATTAGTACGGGAAGCGCTTACCACTATAGACATCTTCAACCCTACCACATTCAATCTTGATGATGTGGATTATATTTTCAGTGATAATCTTGAAGAAGTCCTTTCGCTGGACAAGAAGAGCGAGATATCCTCATATTCATACCGTAAGGTCAAGATAAGAAAATCAGGAAACCCTTCAGGCACCATCTACGGCTACCTGACCATTACGAATAAGGATAAACAGATCGGAAAGATTCCTGTTATCGTGAGTGATTTCCCTAATCTGAACATAACAGTTACAGAATCCCTCTATGTTTTCGGTATGAATGGAGACCTGCAACTCACAGCGACAAAATCTGCCCATGAGTTCATCTGTGATGTAGCGTGGGACTCATCAGAGATAAGCACACCGGGATCATTCAAGATTTCCAGTGAGACTGCATCATTCCCAGTATCATTTTCAAGAGCGGTTTCAAAAGAAGAGGTCTACAGGGGGACAGTGACTTGCAAGAGTGGTGATGCACAGTTCACCTTCCCGATCTCTCCGTTCTTCACCCGGTTCTCATCTGAACCCTTGACAGTGATTTCAGGTCAGAGCATGGTTAATTCGACTGATCAGCACACTTCTGTGTTGCTGAAGAATAATCTTGACCAGGACTTGACTATCGATGTCTCAATGGATAATTTCCAGGAATATTTCGATTTCGAATCAAGGATCACTCTGAACCCGAATGAGGAGAGAAATCTGACATTCATGAACACCATTCCTTCAGGCACGAATGTCACAGGCCAAGCGACGATCACATTCACTGGTCTTGGTAGATCGAAGACGACCTCAATAGCTGTCGAAGTGGAATATGTCCCAAAAAAGTCATATAGTCTTCTAAAACTGATCATCATCCTCTCTTTCTTGTCTATTGTTCTTGGCCTGTTATCCTATTTCGGATACACGAAACGTGAAGAGATAATCAAGATGCTTAACAAGCTTAATGTCGTCAAGATGAAACAAGAGGTTAAGAACGAAGAGAGCGAGATCCATGAGATGAAAGATGAAGAAAGAGAACTCATAATAGTTAACCTTTTCAAGATCATGAGATTCCAGGAGAAAGATGATAAGGATATTGCTCGGACGCTTCTAAAGAATTTCTCGCGTGAGCAGGTTAAGAGGGCTCTTGAACAATCAGGGAATTCGCTTCCAGGATTAGATGAAGAAGAACCGGAAAAAGAGTAAATGGCAGACGACAAAGAAGATTATGTAGAGAAACAGCTGAACAGACGAAATGTCCTTGTCTATATCGTGCTTCTGAAGACATTCGGGATCATCGCGATCATTATCCCGATTGCGTTGCTATTCATAATGGAACTGATGTGGGATCCTTCTATGCAGTGGATGATGACCTCCGGTGTAGTGCTCCTGGTGATCTCATTCATATGGAACTATTTCTACACGCATCATCGTTGACGTTTTTTTCTGAAAAAGAACCAGATTATCAGGATTAAGAGGATAAGCCCTACTGCTCCGAATGCGTATGCTGTTGCTGGAATCATACGTCCGAGTGGCAATGTCTCTTCGACGATTTTAGAAAGTGCTATCTCACGTTGGCTGTAATATGCCCTGGCAGTCACTTCTTCATTATCTTGCAGATCGAGTCCGGTAAGCCGCTGCCGTATCAGCACTTCTCGAGATTCTCCTTCCATGATGTGAAATACTTCTGGTCCGAAGAGGGTCTGCTGCTGACCGTCTATTGATATGTCCAGCTCGAGATCGGCAAAGAGGGATACCTCTCCTGTATTCTCGATCATTATATAGATTGCATGGTTTAACCGATCATATACGACCGAGTGGATAGCTAGTTCAGACGAATCTACTATGTCTATGAAATTGATGGAATCAAGATCGATTGAGTATAGGCTGTCAAGTGTCTCCCTGTCCTCTCCATAGATTATAGATATCTTACCTGCAGTCTCAGGATCGCCGATGTTCATTGGATATGAAAGAGTCCTTGATCTGCCGCCTGATAAGAAGACCGACTCTTCATCTCCCTCAGTCTCGACCCCTACAGTTATCGTTGAACGGAAATAGAGCGGAGCAGGAAGCGTATTCTTGTAAGTCACCTCAAGTGTCTGGGTGATCTGGTTGTAGACGACATCAGATACCTCGATATCGAGTTCAGGGATCGGGACACGGAATGTATCGATCGCTTCTAGCCTGTCTCCCTCCATCCCTAGTGTCCTGGGACTCCTGCCGATAAGGACAGTTACGATGAGATCAGTTTCGTAAGCATTCTCGTATCTGCTCTTGAACTGGCTTACCATCGGGGCCAACTCATTTCCGATGAGGACTAATGCTTTGATATTATTCTCTGCGAGGAATGTATCGACTTGTGGCGGGACATTCGTATTGCCTATGAACATTACTGGTGAAGTAGGTGAGAAGATCGGCTTCACGAGCTCTTTACCTGAGACGATCCAGGCTTGGTCCATCTCAGTCTCTACGATAAACCTCCTGACGATCTCATGATTATTCTCAAGCCGCGAACCCTCATCTATGACATCAGGATTGAATTTGGCAAGCTCATCCCTCACTTCATTGTCGACCACACCATATATCATCACTGATCCCCCATTTTCATCCAGAAGATCGACGACATCATCGATGTTGTCTCTGTTTGCGAAGAGCACGAAACGCTCGTTTAATACAGCATATGGGGTGACAGAGATAGCGTTGTATCCATAAGCATCGCCGACGACGACGAATCCATCGACTTCGAGATTTTCTGCAAGCTCTAGGTTAAGAGTCGGAGCAGAGACAGTGGTAGCATCATGTCCTTTGCTCCCTACAAGCCCTTCCAGGCCTGCATAATAACGTCCAGGAGTCTCTAGTATCATCACTCCCCCGTCTGTTTTTGGGATAAGTTCAGTCTTGAGCAACGCATCCTCCTGAGAGACTAGAAATAACGGTTCCCTTCCTATAAGCTCAGCGAAGAGAAGTCCTGAGTAGACATCTCTCCAATCCCTGGAATTTATGAGTATGCTTCCGGGGTTTTCATCATACAGATGATCCACAGCCGCTACACTAGGGATAAACAAAAGCAGAAATATTATACACATTGAAATTATTTCCCGATTCACTCTGCTGGTCTGTTATGGGAGATATTTAAAGTTTTCTTTACTTCTTTTTGTTCTTCGTTGATAAGTCTCTTTTGAAGAAGTAACTCTTTCTCTCGATCCCGGATATCTTTCTCTTTTTCTTCTATCTTACCGATCTTAGAGAATAATGTATCCAAGTGAGACTTTTTTAGCGTGACCCAATCATTTTCTATCTTGCCTTTGGAGATTTTCATCTTGTCGACTGAAGATGTGAGTGCAATTAGCTTCCCCCTCATCGTATCCATATCCTGTACCAATTTGATTTTCTTTGCTGCAAGGTCTTGGTTACGTTGTACAATGCCCTCTTTCCGTTTAGATAACTCTTCTTGTATTCCGGTAAATGTGTCATCCTCTTTCTTGAGATGATCCATCTTCTCGGAAAGGATATCCCGTTTCGACTGGACTTTTGCAAATGCATGATCAAGTTTTTCGATCTTTTTGTCATTGAGCCCGACTTTTTTGGGTAACACGTGGTTTTCTTTTTCGATTTGCTTCGTGACGTCTAGGATATCGATTTCAAGCTGTTTCTCTTCCCCAAATATCTTTTTCTCTTCATCTGTCAACAATTCTACCTGTTTCTTGAACTCTTCATTTTTCTTCAAGATACGACTGTGTTTTTTATCAGAATATATATGATGAAAAGACATATGAACTATCCGGATTACATTGATCCCGAAGAAGTACATGATGACTAGGATGAAGACCAGGATATCGAATATGACGAACAGGAGGAGAAGCCCGCCCTTTGTTTCCTCTGGGAGAAGTACTGCTATCGGAGGCGCTTCTTCAAGAGAAGGATGGAGGAATGCATGTATTTCTCCTGAATCTACCATTATATCCCCGATGGTCGAGAATTCCTTGTTTGCATATGTGTAAGTGGCTATTGTACTGATATTATAATTCCTAAAAGAGTCCATAGTATATGGGACAGACAGCTCATATGAGTATGCCTTGATAGTCTCTCCCGCACCGATTGAAATCTCCATTGTAGGAGTTCCCCTATAGTAAAATTCTTCAGGGACTGCATCTTCGATTTTCAGGTTGGATATCCTCCTGCCATAGGTGCTAGAGACATATACTGTTATCTCAGAGATATTCTTGCCGTCACGGGTCGAATGGTTCAGTTCCTTCCTTATTGTAATCTCTCCAAGAGGTAGCAGGCTGATTGTGAGATTTGTGGAACCGCTCACTTCAGTCATCAGACCGTCTGTCCCTTTGACGATGGCGCTGATATATGCTTTACTTGATTTATTGATGACTGGAACTGTATAATATGCATCATAGACTATTCTTTTTCCATGGGAATTCGAGACTGTGACATCCCTCCTTCCGGTCTCTAGACCGAAAAGGTCGGACTTGACATCGATATTATAGCTGGATATCTCATAAAACGGGTTCGTGTTCTGCACATAGATCAGGATATGCGATTCGAGATATGGTTCAAGTATATTCCCAGTATCAGGTTCGATAGAGACCACGAGTGGGTCGAGCTGAGATTCTATCTCGAATTCATGGACAAACTCGATAGGATCACCATCAGGTGTGAATATGACTGTCACATTGAGCGGGAGCGTCCCTGCATTGATCGCTGTGACGTTGATATCTAGGATGAGCGTTGTGTTGCTCATGATATTCTTATTAAGAGTGATCACATTGCCATCCATCTTGAGATTTCTGTATGATGCTTCCTTGAAGACAAAATTGTCCGAGAGCGGGATTTCCAGTCGCTTAAGAGAGAGATTGAATGTTTCGTTTGTCGTAAAATTTATCCGTATATTCACATCTTCTCCTATCCTGATCTCTTCAGGAGAGACTACGACGTCCACCCAATCAGGGACTGTAGCAGACAGCTCGATCTCTTCGAGACCTGCAGTCCTTATACCAGTGATCGTCAGATAAGATACATTACCCCTAAGGATGCCTGCTGCCTCCCTCCCCCCGACCAAGACATAAGTGCACCTTGTGTAACTCCCTGAGAGAAGGTTTCCTGTCCAGGTCACGATATTGCCTTCGTGCCTACACCCCTCGATCTCATCTACGAGATATCCTTCAGGTAGGATATCCTCAAATATGATATCCCTTGCAGTGGTCCTGCCTGTATTGTTGAGCGTGACATTGACATAGACTGGCTCACCCACATTCAGTTCAGTATTTTCAGAGATCTCCCTGTCCAATTCTACGAATGCGTTCTGGTCAAAGAGAGTGAACCTCCCCTGAGTATCATCCTTATCGACATAGCAGAGCATCTGGTCAAAGAAGTCTTGGCATTCCCCAAGAGCAAATCCAATAGTCAGATTGCCATCCTTAAGCACTGCTCCTGTAGAATTACCATAAGCGACCACGACAGAATAGACTGTTCCATTGATGGTCATGGATGATCCGGTCTTATACGTCGTGTTGAAGATGACAGTTGCCTGGGCAAAATTTGAAGCGAGAACTATTAAGACTATACAGCTAAGTATGATGGTGACTGTCTTTCCCACCTTAAACCTCTTTTTCAAGTCAATATTCCATTCTGAGATATATAAACATTTCGTAGTTATCTAGCTTTAAAAAAATGTAGTCAGTGTCACTTGCACCGAGCGTTCATCTCGAATATTTGCGGAGGCCGGAGGGGGTGGTCCTGCTCAAAAATCGGAGATTTTTGGCACAAAGAAACGAAGTTTCTTGTGCCACGGATTGATAATCCGTCGGCATGTTAGAAATTTCGTGAAATTTCAAACACTTACGGGGAGTCGGCCTATGTGGGTAAGGAGGGTGAAACGCGAGTCCGACACTGACCGAGCATAGCGAGATTTTTTAGCCGAACACGTCTATCCGAAAGTTTTATAAACATTAGGGCTGAATATTCTCACAGGGGGTACACGTTAGTATTCAAAGAAAAGCTAAGCTTTTCTTGAACAAGGAACGCTCACGTTTATTTGTTCCAAAAAAAGAGGGGTAGAAGTAATGGCATCTGATGATTATGAGATTATGCCTCATAAAGAAATTGCAGGATTGAAAGATGAGTTGAAGAAGCTCAAGGGCAGATCCCTGCGTAAGACTTCTAGGCTGGATGCCGAATCTATGGATAATCTAGCTGCATCTATTCAGGAATTGATGACTCTTTTCAAGGAAGCCTCCAAAGATCTCAAGAACGAAGAGAATGAAGAAGCTCACATTCTTCAGAAGCTGACTGAAGCGACCGATATGATGAACACGCTTGCCGATCAGAATGAGAAGCTCGCAGAAGGGATCGTTACAGTTGCAGAGATGATAAAGGATCATATGCCAAGGGCTAGGGAGATACCCAAAAGATCATCGACTGTACTCGGAGTCCCTGTTCTCGGTGAAGCACCAAAACAACCTCCCCCCCAGATGTCCGCTCCTGAACCTATGATTCCCGCAACTCCTAGCGCACCGCCTCGGTCTGCGTTCCCTGATCTCAATACCCCTCCTACTGACATGTTTGCACCTCCACCAGGTATGCCCCAATCCGCGCCCCCTACATCACCACCAGGTATGCCGCCTCCTATTACTCCTCCTCCATCAATGTCGCCTGGTATGCCTCCCCCCTCTGCGCCTGTAGGTCCGCCTGATAGCATGGACTCTATGCCTCCTCCTCCTGCACCTCCTCCATCTGACCTTCCTCCACCTCCACAGGATAAGAAAGGATTCCTTGATAGGTTCAAGTAAAATGGAAAACATAGAATTCTCCCACATGAGCCCTGAAAAGACTAAACATCTCTTCAAGTTCATCTGTCAGACAATTAAGAGGCGCCAGGATAGGACCAAGGCAAAACATGATATTACAGGACAGGTCCAGACGATAAAAGATTATGTCTCAAAGAAAGGTTACCAGAAGGCAGAATTGAAGCATATGCTGAACAATCTTCTCCTTGGCATATCGAAAGCGATTGACAAAGGCAGTAAGATTACGAACTACAAGATCACCTTGAACGACGGTCTGACTATATTCTACAAGAAAGTTGAAGACCTGGAGAATGAACTAAAGACCTACACAGACGCGATTGAGAAGAGGGAGGATAGGATCAGGGTATTGGAGAAAGAGATTTTCGAGGAGTCCTTGAAACGCCACCCTCATCACAAGAAATTAAAAGAGCTCGAAAAAAGGTTTACAGAGCTCGAAAAACTCAATACCTTTGATGTCAGGCAGCTCTCACGTGTGAGAATCAAGATAGACGGCATCAAGGACGACCTGAAGGCAAAGATAGCGAATTAAAGATCTTTCGCCATGACAGTCGATCTGCTGTTGTCAGTTGCTCTCCTGCATGCTTCCCTTACAAGTGTTTCCACTTTCTTATCTAGTGCTTCAGCGAAATCTCCGGAGAT
>JAUUYB010000153.1 GCA_030590605.1 Candidatus Woesearchaeota archaeon | reverse complement strand
GTGCATATGCTCTTACAATAGCTCCTTCTCTCATCATCTGGCTCGGGAATCACAATGGTGTGATCGTCATCAATCTTTAGTTCTGTTAGAAACTCCATCTCCTTGTCAGGTATGTTGTTGCATGCACTTAAGAGAAGCAATGCGATAACAGCAAGACATAATCTAATGTATATCGTATGGATTTTTGGTACTATCTTCATTTCATCACCTCTAATATCTTTTCAGTAGTCCATCCTTGGATCACTGACACCAATACCATGCTCACTAAGAGAGATACAGAGTAGGCGATCCCGAAATATGAGATTATCAATGGGATTAGCGGGAGCTTTACTGCCCGATTGTACAGGAACGTCGAGATCAGACCTGTCCTCATGCCTTTTTTTTGAAGATCATCAAGCAAAGGATACCACATGTATATCGGTCCGGAAGAGAGAATCCCTGCGAAGACTGCTATCAGCCAACCTTTTATCCCTGAATCTTTACCGAGATGATTTATGAGGGTCTTTGGTTTTACGAACACATTGGTCAGCACCATCAAAAGGAAGATCAGCAGGAATATAGGGATGATCATCACCATGATCTCTTTGAAGACAATAAGAGTGACTGCAGCTTTTTCTCTGCTCAGCAAAAAAGTGATTATATACCCAATGACAGCTACAGAGAGAAAATACCATGGAACTTTGCTTCTTGTCATAATAGGTTCACCCCGATCACAGTAAGTATAGCAACGAGTATAGATGATACGAATGAAGTGATGTTTCTCACGATCGCAAATCTCTTACCAAGAAGCATCGATTCAGCAGGAAGCTGTATCAGTCCGACTGTGACCCAGGATACCAGAAATGCGGTGACCGCTAACAGGCTTACACCCTGGATAAGGAACTCTCCTCCGAGGATATAGCTTGTTATCGGATTTCCGGAAAGGATACTTCCAAGGATGCTTCCGATCAATGGGTCGACAAGCATGTTCCCTGAAAACAGTGCAGTATAGACAGACTTCGGGATCACTGCCCTTGCGATGCTGATCAATAGAATGGTCCCTACTAGGATCGGGATAGTGCCCCACATAGTATTGAGAGTCTTTTTTATAGCTGTTTTTATCCTGTTCAATTTATTATTCTTTGAATCTTTTCAAGAATATATAAATATTCCTTAAGGGATATCGATTAACAGAGGTTCATTACCTTAAAGTGGTATTATGATGGAAATATTTAAATACTTAGTTTGACTTATTAAAAATCTCGTCATCTCTGGTAAGAGATTTTGCTGGGGTCTAATACCCCCTCCTTTAGGACGAGATTTTTAATTCCAAAAATTCGGGTTCAAGAATTAGTGAGTCCGTTTAATACCCTATCCTTTAGGGAAGGGTTAGGACTCGCATTGGATTCAACCCGAATTTTTGTTATATATGTTACTCATAATATTTTAGTGAGGTGTCCGGAATCGCTTTAAGAAATCCAATATTCACAAGAGTAAAACAGCTATCTTCTGAGGTGCCTGAATGCGAATATGATCAAAATCTAAGCAGTCTTGAAAAAACATTTGTCTACGCGTTATCTCCAGAAGTGTCAAAGAAGATAAACAGCCATACAAGACATGGGTCGAATGAAAAAGAGATGACAGACATCATAACATTGGGAACTTCAATATTTGACAAGGGGACAGCAGAGCATATGGTCCGTGTCGGTGTGCTTGCCAGTGAGATCGCAATAAAATATGGACTGTCAGAGAAAACAGCTGGTAATCTGGAATATGCTGCAACTCTGCATGACGTCGGAAAACTGATCACTCCTAAACCGATCCTAAACAGTGAGGAGAGAATAAATTCGGAATCTTCAGGCCCTTTAAGGGACCATCCTGCAAACGGGTATCTGCTCCTTGAGTTTCATCCTGATCTAAAATATGCAGCAAATATAGCATTGACACATCATGAACGATGGGATGGGAAAGGTTATCCACGGAAATTAAAAGGGGAATTGATCCCTCTACCTGGAAGAATAGTCTCAGCAGCAGATGTATTTGATGCTCTATTGACTGATAGATCCTATCGTAAGGCGCGGACCATCAAAGAAACACAAGCAATCATGAATTATGATCAAAAAGGAAAATTCGATCCTGAAATTCTTGATATATTATTTGATAATCTTGATCATATGGTCGGAGTACAGAGATATTCAAGGAAATACGCGATAGATAAACTTGAAAGCCTTAAAACAATGTATCTCGGATGAGTCTTCTTTTCCATAACCTTTAAATATAACATATGAATCATTCTTCAT
>JAUUYB010000057.1 GCA_030590605.1 Candidatus Woesearchaeota archaeon | reverse complement strand
GAACTCTTTTATCAACTTAGGATCCTTGATCGTCTCGACGTTGACTGACTTTCTTAGCATATCGATATCCTCAATCTTGATGTCAATCCCCAAGTAAGCAACTTTTTTGGAGATGACCTTCCAGCACGTGACACCATGATTCGTCGTTCCGGACTCTACTCCTGATCCAAAGAAATCTGAAAGCGCAATTCCGGATCCGGTTATATCTGTCCCTGTGATGACAAGATTTGTGATGTGGGGATTTGCCAATATATTCCTCACCATTATATCAATCCCTCTCTCTGCACTGTACAGCTGACCTATCACTGCGTACATCGACGGATCCAATGCTTTTTGCACCTCTTCTTTCTTAGTCCAAAGAGTGACTATCGCAGTCCTGGAACTAGGATCACCTTTGATCAGCTGATTATCCTTGGTGAGAGACTTAAACATCTTAATGAGTGCCTGTACTTCCGAACCCTCCTTCTCCTCTTTCAGTACTGTCCAGACTGTCAACCTCTTTCACGTCAATATTCAATACTGGCTGGATGAGCATCTGTGCAACCCTCATCCCCTTCGTGACCTCGAAAGGTTCTTTTCCTAAATTGATAAGAACTATACCTATCTCTCCGCGGTAACCAGAATCTATGACTCCAGCAAGCACATGCATCGAATGCTTCGCAGCCATGCCGCTCCTGTCCCAAATCAGACCGACGTGCTCTGGGGGAATAGCGACCTTGATCCCTGACGGAACGATCGCCTTCTCTTTTGGAGGGATAATCAGTTCCTTTGCTGCTCTTAAATCAATCGCTGCATCCCAAGGATGTGCGTATGTAGGTAATTCTAAATCCTTATCTACCCTTTCTATCTTCAATTCCATATTTACACCTTCTATCGCAATTCAGACAATGTTTGAGGGATTCAATTGAACATATTTCCCCTTAGCTTTGAAATCATTTTTCGGAACACACTGAGATGGTTTTCGCTGATCAATCAACCAGGAAAAGCAAAAAATTCTGGAGTTGTACTCATATATAAATAAACGTGAAATCCAAACATTATGACAAAAAAAATATTTGGATAGATGGAAACAAGGCTGATTCAGCCCCCATTTTAACGTACCTCGCAGGAAACAGATTATAGGCCAGTTTACTCCATCTGAAACCAAGGTGTGTTTTGATAGTGCTGATAATTTCCACATGAAACCTTCCCTTTGTACTACCTTAATTCTTAGGTCTTAGGAGTTTCTTATGGAAACGTCCACAGGAAATTTAATTATTATATGTTAGTAACACTTGCCCTATCCTGTAATGTATATATCAGAATATCTATACTAACATTCACTTCAATGGAAAGCTATAAATAACGAAAGTACCAAGAACCAATATAATATGAAAACCCAAGTCATGCTTATGCTCTTCCTCATCTTCATACCCACTACGATAGCAGCAGAGCAATGGATGTATGAATCGGAATATATCCACACAAGCCTCATAATATCCTCAGACATCTCGATAACCCCAAAATCCTCGAAGTGGAGCACAGACCAAGTGACTGCATCACTCGCATTCATCCCTGCTGAAGACACTAGACAAACAATAACTATACTCTCATTCAATCCTCCAACACAGATCATCGGAGATGTCGCGAACTTCCACTGGGATAACCCTACTGAAACAGAACTCACATTCACTCTCAGTGCGAACCTAAAGACCCAGAATCGTATCGAACCCATCCTTACCAAGATCCAATTCCCGCTGACCGGACTTGACGCCAAAATCAAGATGTATACCAACAGTCAAGACATCATCAACTCTGATGACGGGCGAATCAACGGACTTGCAACCAAACTCACGAAAGATGAAGATGACCTCTACATCGCAGTCTTCAAGATCGCAGATTATGTAATGAAAAATATCCAATACACACTCGAAGACAAAGATGTCGCAGAAAACTCAAAGACAGCGACATGGGTGCTCGAGAACGAAAAAGGAGTATGCGACGAGATAACCAGCCTGTTCACTGCTCTCGCCCGAAGCGTAGGAATACCAGTAAAATACGTGAGCGGACTCGCATACTCAAACTACCAAGACAAAGCAGACTGGGGACCGCATGCATGGGCAGAAGTCTATTTTCCAGGTGTAGGATGGGTACCATATGATGTCACCTATAGAGAAATCGGATTCATCGACGCCACCCATATCAAGCTCAAAGAATCTCTCGATGCAGATGAATCATCTACTGAATATGAATGGAAAGGAAGAGAGATCGACGTCACGACCAATACTCTCTCGATGGATGTCAAACTCCTCCAGAAAAGAGGAAAAATGGGTGACTTCGTCTCTATCGAGGCTTCATTGCAAAACACTTCACTCCCATTCGGAGCTGAGACCTGGATCGATGTGGAAGTCACGAACCTGCAAGACTACTATGTGACTACAGAAGTCTCTCTCTCCCAAAGCATAGAAGTTGAAATCGATAGCTATCTCAAACAGCACGTCGCACTTGCCCCTCATGGAAAAGAAACACTATCCTGGAAACTCAAACCGACCCAAAACCTTGACCCCAAATTTGTCTATACAATCCCAATAATCGCATTCACCACACGTAACGTCACCAGCGAAACATCCCTCCTGCTTCGGCAGAACACATACACTAGCGATTCAGCAGACATCGAGATCCTCAACATAACACACCCAAACACAGTCAAGTTCGAAGATACCTTTGATATCTCCTTCCTACTCAAACGAAATTCAGAAATCATCCCTACTGCTGTACATATCTCACTCCATAGCGATACGTTCCTACAAGAATGGAACATAGAGTCGATGGGGCAAGACCAGAAATTCATCATCTCCCTTGAGGGCAAATCTCTACAGAGCGGAATCAATGAGGTCAGTATCGATATCAGTTTCAAAGGAGAGGACGGCAAGACGTTCACTAAAGAAAAATCTTTTACAATAGACCTTGCACAAACCACCCTCTGGCAAAGATTCCTTCTACACCTATACGATCTTGACCGGTGGGTCCAAGGACTGTTATCTTCTTAGAGGTAAATTATTTATAGTTCTCATCATTCTTTTATTTAACAGGGAGGCAAAGCAATGCTTGACTTAAGGTTTATCAGAGAAAATCCAGACATCATAAAGAAAGACCTGGAAAGACGGAAAGACCAGGAAAAAAACAATTGGGTAGACGATCTGCTCGAGAAAGACAAGAAACAGAGAGAACTTATGCAAGACTCCCAGAAATTACGGGCCAAACGAAATGAGATCACCAAAAACATAAACGAACTCAAGAAATCCGGAAAGGACACATCTGCAGAACTTGCAGAAGCTAAATCCATCCCTGGTAAGATCAAAGATAAAGAAGAGGAGATGGAGAAACTCCAGCAAGACATCCTTAACTATCGGATGAGAATCCCGAATATCATGCACGAATCTGTCCCATACGGAAAAGATGATTCTGAAAATGTAGAAATCAAGACGTGGGGAGAAGCAAAGAAGCCTGACTTCGATCTTGTCAGCCATGGCGAGTTCATGGAGAAAATCGGAGGAGGAGACTTCACTCGGTCAGCCAAGATCTCAGGAGCAGGATTCTATTTCCTAACCGGAAAAATCGCGCTCCTCAACCAAGCGATCATCAGATATGCAATCGATCTCCTGACCTCACGAGGTTACACTCTAGTCGAACCGCCACTCATGATGAACAGGAAAGCCTATGAAGGAGTCACCTCCCTCGACGATTTTGAGAACGTGATGTACAAGATCGACGGGGATGATGCGTATCTAATCGCGACCTCAGAGCACCCGATGGGGGCGATGTTCATGGGTGAGAACCTAGATGAAGGAGATCTTCCTATCAAATTTGCAGGATATTCGATGTGCTTCAGGCGGGAGATAGGAAGCCATGGTGTAGACACAAGAGGACTCTTCCGTACCCACCAATTCAACAAGGTCGAACAATTCATATTCTGCAAACCAGAAGACTCGTGGAAACTGCACGAAGAACTCCTGAAAAATTCTGAGGACCTGTTCCAAGGACTGGAACTGCCTTACAGGGTGGTCAATATCTGTACAGGGGACCTGGGGATAATCGCAGCCAAGAAATATGATCTCGAAGTCTGGATGCCGCGTCAGGATGCATACAAGGAAGCATGCTCATGCTCGAACTGCACAGCATACCAGGCAACCAGGCTGAACATCAAGATCAAACGGAAAGACGGGACAAAAGAATACCTCCACACTCTCAATAACACTGCGGTAGCGACAGGCAGAGCTCTTGTCGCAATCATCGAGAATTATCAGAACAAAGACGGAAGCCTCACTGTACCTAAAGCACTTCAACAATATATGGGCGGGCTAAAAGTCATAAAGTAAAAAGAGGGACCAATGAAACCGATCTCAGGATGGACATTCTTACTATCTGGATTAGTGATAGTCATATTTTCAGGGTATATCATGAGAAAGACTAATTCCTTAAAACTAATAATATTCTTCCTGATCGGCATCGGATTCATCATAGTCGGGATAGCGAAGCTCTTCAAAAAGAGAGATAAGAAACTACACCAAGCTCATCATCATGCACAACATAGACCGCATGCCCAAACACACCCACACAGGCAGCCGACACATCAAACGCTGGGACATAATCATCCAACTGCGCAACAACATGCTGGGCATCAGTCACACCCCCATCAAAATGCCCCTCATGCACATAAATCTCATCCTCACTGCCCACATTGTGGTGTTGCAGTCACACATAACGGCAACTACTGTATCTCATGCGGGAATAAGATACGATAATCTCTGGACATCCTAACACAAGATTTTTAAACCATCAATCCCTTCCTAGACGGCATGGGCCTCTTCGATAACACGTTACGTTCTAATGAATCATTGATCAATAACGAGGAAGCTCTCGATTTCGAATTCGTACCTAAAGTCATGCCTTATCGGGAGACACAGCATAAATACATCGCAGAGTGCATCAAACCACTCTTTGTCGGACGGACAGGACGGCACCTCTTTGTCTCAGGCTCCCCAGGGATAGGGAAGACTGCAGCGATCAAGAGCGTGTTCAGGGAACTTGATGAACAGACAGACGAGATCATCCCAATCTACATCAACTGCTGGCAGAAGAACACTACATACAAGGTCATACTTGCAATCTGTGAAGAGTTGAATTATCGGTTTACGCAGAACAAGAAGACCGAAGACCTCTTCAAAGTCGTCAACGGCATCCTCAACAAACAATCCGCGGTATTCTGCTTCGACGAAGTAGACAAGCTCGAGGACGTCGACTTCCTCTACACCATCCTCGAAGAGATATACAAGAAGACAGTCATCCTAGTCACGAACTACAAAGAATGGATCATCACACTTGACGAGAGGATCAAATCCCGTCTGAATCCTGACATGCTCCATTTCAAGGAATACACCGATGCTGAGACTCTGGGAATCCTCAAAGGGAGGATAAAATATGCATTCCCTCCAGGAGTCTGGGATGAAGATGCGCTCAACCTCATCAGCAAGAAGACATATGAGCTTAAAGATATCAGGAAAGGGCTATTCCTACTCAAAGAAGCGGCGCTTACGGCAGAAGCAGAGTCCAAACAGAAAATCAGTAAAGTACACGCAGAAACCGCAATCAAGAAGATCAACCAATTCGATGTAAAGGATCCAGAAGACCTCGAAGAAGATACGCGACTCGTGCTTGATATAGTGAAAAACAACTCAGGAAAGAAGATAGGTGAACTTTTTGATATCTACAAGAAAAAGGAAGGCACCAAGACCTACAAGACATTCCAAAGGAAGATCGAAAAACTTGAACAGTCAAAATTCATCGAGACCCTCAAGACTGCTGGCGGAAAAGAAGGAAATACAACGATCGTCAACTATCACAAGACTCTCAATGATTTCTAGAATCGGCAAGATAGGAGAATATGATGTCTGTATCCTTGATAAGGAAACTGCCCACAGCCATGCCACAGCTATCAAGGACCTAATCAACCACATCCCTAATGCAACCTACACTGAAACAGATTTCCTTGCTGGGGAGAAGGATGGGGTCGTGAAGCATGCTAAATGGAAACACAGCCTAATCGTATTCGATTCTGGAGTTCCGATAGCAGTGCTCCTTGCATACGAACGGGAAGCGGAAGGGAACGAACAATATCCTGTCAATACTATCTATATCAACCAGCTTGCAGTACTAAAAAATTATCAACGACAAGGGATAGGCAGGAAGCTCCTACTCCATTTCATTTCCTTACACTCATCTTTCTATGAGCTCTCAGGGAACCCTACAGTCAGCGTCCAGACCAACAGTAGGAAGAGCAATCAGCATGTGCAGAATTTCTATAAATCCCTCGGTTTTAAGAAACGGGCAGAGAAAGAATATCCTGACCGTGTTGATATCGTGTATGGATTGGAATCCTTAGATTAAGCACTGGACATTGTCGGACAGGGTATATAAAGGAACGACTTCTTATGATATCTGTTGATTTGGCGAGGAAAACGAAACCCTTGCCATTATGGTAGGCCTTCCATAACCTACCACATTATTTTCATACCGAGGTGATATCAATGGACCTAAGCACACGAACCATCCAGGATCTGTTCTATGAACAAATGAAAGAGCTCACTGAACGCAGTTGCAAACGCGACCGTTTCTGCTATGACGACGGGGTGGGTTGCTCATGAACTTCTATAGCCAGGAAATGATTTCCAGTTCAGCTGAGAACGACGAGATCAGCCCTG
>JAUUYB010000042.1 GCA_030590605.1 Candidatus Woesearchaeota archaeon | reverse complement strand
TACAGTCAGAATTTTGCAGCAACTGACTTTTATGCATATATTACAAAAGAAGAAGCAAAGCAGATTTTTAATGCTACTGATGAAGAGATAAATGTAGCAACAGAGATCATGATCAGAACAAACGAAAGAGGTATTGAAGAAGACGTCATTTTCAAGCTTAAAGAATTGGGTGTTAGTGGAAGGATATGGTCATGGCAGGAAAAACTTGGAGTTCTTAATCAATTTACAGATAGCTTACTGATCGTGAGTAAAATCACTGGGTTAATAGGGATAATTATCGCATTTGCCACAATATATATCATGATTTATATCAATGTCCTGCATAAACGGACTCAAATTGGAATTATGAAGGCAATGGGAATAAACAAAGAGACAATTCTTACTTCTTATGTGATTCAATCTTTTTTCTATGGTATCTTAGGAGGTACTTTTGGATTCATTCTTACAAAATGTATCATCTGGTATTTTACAGTCAATCCAATAATCATGCCCATTGGAGCTGTTCTTCCGATTGTGCAAGCTTCAGACTACATCATTTCATTTTTTATTTTGTTAAGTTCATCTGTGGTTGCAGGGTATTTTCCCGCACAAGGGGCAATAAAAGAAAACATCTTAGATGCAATATTTAGGGGATAATATGACGAAAAAGGATATTCCAAAAAGAAAGGTGATGATTGAAGTTCAAAATTTAGCTAAACATTATAGAATGGGCGATGTCATAACAAAAGCACTAAGAGGAATCAGCTTCAAAATCTATGAAGGTGAGTTTGTAGGCATTATGGGCCCTTCAGGTTCTGGCAAAAGTACAACATTGCACCAATTAGGACTCTTGGACATGCCTACTGAAGGGAAAATTCTTATCGATGGAGTGGATGTAACTGAATTATCGGATATGAAACGATCCTATTTTAGATTAAATAAATTAGGATATGTTTTTCAACAATATAGGAATATTCCTGAATTGACAGCATTAGAAAATGTTTATTTGCCTTTGCGAATGATAGGAGAACCAAAAAAAGTTTATACTGATGAGGCTAAACAACTTCTAGAGACTGTAGGATTAGGTGAAAGAATCCATCATCATCCTTTTGAATTATCTGGTGGAGAACAGCAAAGAGTGGCGATGGCAAGAGCTCTAGCACATAAACCAGCAATATTATTTGCTGATGAACCGACTGCAAATCTTGATACTGAAGCAGGGGATGTTATTCTAAATCTTCTCAAAAAATTCAATAAAGATTATGGTCAAACTATTGTTATGGTAAGTCATGATCCTGATCAAATTAAGTATTTTGATAGGGTAATACGAATAAGAGATGGATTAATTGAGACAAAAGTAAAGAAAACTGTTCAAAAATGAAACACAGAAAATATTCAAGGAAAATCAAGCACATATTGTCAGCACCCCTTACCTGGGTAATGATAATTCCTTTGGTCATAATGGATATCTCTCTTGAGATATATCATAATATCTGTTTTCGTTTACTGGACATTCCATTAGTGAAAAGAATAAATTATATTCGGATTGATAGACATAAATTATCATACCTTGACTGGTTTGACAAAATAAATTGTGCATATTGTGGGTATGGAATTGGATTGATTCATTATGCAACAATAATCGCAGGAAAAACAGAAGAGTATTGGTGTGGCATAAAACATAAGAAATACAGAGGTTTTATCGAACCAGAACACCATAAAGGCTTTGCTGGATATGGAAACGAAAAAGAACTCAAAGAAAAATATTCAAATTGATGTAAAACTGAACTTTCTTAGAAACATATTTGAGCAATTTGCTTTCTGGGGGATTTTATGATATGTTATGGATATTATCAAAAAAATCCATAAAATGAATCACAATCTTTATATTCCCCAAAAAAGTCAATTCTTCTTATGATAAAAGCAGTGATTTTCGATCTCGACAACACTCTCATAGATCTTATGGAGATGAAGAAGCAGGCAGTCCGATCGAGCGTCGACGCGATGATCGACGCAGGTCTGGACATAGAGAAGGAGAAAGCAGTGAAGATCTTCGAGAAGATGTACATGAATTTCAACATCGAGGACAGGAAGATATTCCAGAGATTCCTGAAGAAAGTCCATGGCAAGGTTGACATCCGCATGCTCTGTTATGCTATCCTTGCTTACAGGCGGACCAAGGCAGGGTATCTTGTGCCATATCCAGGCGCCAAAAGGACTCTCCTCAAGATCAAATCGATGGGTCTGAAGACAGCGATCGTATCTGATGCTCCAAGAGAACGTGCATGGCTTAGGATATGTTCGACCGGCCTCGACGAATTCTTCGATGTCATAGTCACATTCGACGACACAAAAGTGCGGAAACCTTCTCACAAACCTTTCCTTCTCGCGACAAAACGTCTTAATGTCTTACCAGAAGAGACTCTCATGGTAGGAGATTTCCCTGAACGTGACATCAAGGGAGCAAAAGCACTGGGCATGAAGACTGCATTCGCTAAATACGGTTATGACGCTTATGAGGAATATAGGGAAAAAAAGAATGTTACTGTAAATGCTGACGTCATCCTCAATAAAGTAAGTGACCTGATAAGTTACGTCAAAAAAGTAAAATAGCCTTTTTTGTTGGCTCCAGAAAATACTCCTCTTTGATCTTTTCCTCTACCCCCAATATCGTTTTGTCTGCGACAGTCTTTAGATTGATCACATCATCCTCATTATACTCGACCAACAGATTCAGATAATACTCATCTCCGCTTGCACGATACATTCTCCAGAGTCAGTAAGGGTCTCCGCCATAGAATCTCTCAATTATCCTGCTCCTCTTGATCCCCAATGTCTTCTCGATCTCCTTAAGCCCTCCGGTAAGGCCGGCCCTTTCACATAGATGCCTGACATCGACATGAGGGATATCAGGGATGACTCCAGGATATCTCTTCCTGATGAAAGGGATATCAAAAGACGAGCCGTTGAATGTCACTATTATCTTATAATTTGCCAGTTCCCTGGAAAGTGCGTGGAAATCCAGGTTGATCCCTCGTATCATGATCTTCGTATCTGTGCCGTCGAAGAGCCCGACGACAGTCACATCATCCCATTTTTCCACTCCTGAAGTCTCGATATCAAGGAATATCGCTTCTTCCCTGAAGAATCTATAGAGTCTCCATTGCTCGCTCAAGGACAGTGCTTTCGAAAAGAAAGATGAATCAAGAGAGTAAAGTGCGTGCGATGCCTGATTGATTTGACGGCAGTGATATGCTTTAGAACGAGATGATATCCCCACGATATTAGGACTATCAAGAAAATCCTGCCATGTATGGATTCCCTGCTCCCAGATCTGCTGCTCTTTCCTCTTTCCGACTCTGTCGAGGAAGATGAAGCTGTTACGGATCATATCTGATAGAGAAGAATGAATGATAATAAGTCCTGTGTATAGATATGTCCTGTGCTACTTGATATCGACCTTGTGTATCTCTTTCATATCAAGATATGTAAAGAATTGGAACACATGCTCAAATGCGAAGATTGTGGCTTCGACTGTGACGAAGAATGCAAGGACAAGCAGATAGAATCCTATGACAGAGATGTTCGGTCCTATGATGATGCCTGCTATGCTCTCCCCGAGAGGATTCCGGATATAGCTGTTCACGATGATTGTCAGGCTGTAGATTATGAGGAAGACTAGGACGACCTGGGCGAGATATCCTTTGGTCAGATGGAAACTATGCTTGATTGAAGTGATAGGGCCATGTTCCTCCATGTACATTGAAGGTATGGAATAGAACAGCCTGAGACTGATATAGAATATGTATACAATCATCCCTATCACCAATGCAAATAATCCGATTCCTCCTACGATCGGGTGTATCAGGAACATGATTGCGATCAGTGCTCCTCCGACAATCGATGGGACGATGATGATCGCCATGACAAGGAACCGAAGTGAGAGCAGATGGAAGAAGAACCAAAACGTCATCCTTAAGACTGGTCCTATAGCGAACTCTTTTCCCTTTATCGCAAGTGCGATGATCGAATATGACATGCATGAAAACAAGAACGAACCGAGAAGCCATATCAGGATGAGGATCAGGAACATTATGCCGTTCTTTACTGTAAAGAACGTTAGAAATATATCTCCTTCAAATCCTTTTTCTTCAAAGAAATCGCCTAATTCTTCATTATATGCATCTTCTTTGGCAAGATAATTGATGAGTTCCTCGCTGTAGCCTTCTTGTTCGAGATTGTTTGGATCCAGGAGATACCCTGATTTCTGGTCATCGAATTGAGAAGTGAGCATGCCGATTTCCCTTAGTAGAGGGAGCATGCCAGACATCTGAAGAAAAGCGAAAAGGAGGATTATCGGAAGCATGAGTGAGAGCACTGTAGGGATGATTATCCTTTTATGATGAAGCAATAGGTCTGCACTCTTTTTTATATCTGTGCTGATGTCGACCATGCCTATTTTTTGTTTTTTTAATATATAAATATGATGGAAAAATCAGAATGAATTTCACATACTAAGATCACAGTACCCATCATCATCTGCATCCTGATACAGCCTGCATCTTCCAGGATAAGGGTCATGAACTATACCGAATGGACAGTCATGGTCATCAGCGATATCTGTATGCTCATCAGGATTATCTATGATAGGCTCTGCCTGTATCGCTGAAACTGCATACTGCACCCCGAATACGACCACAGCAAGTATTATGATCACCCACGCATTGGTCCGTTTCAGGTCTATCCATTTCATGATTACCTTGAGTATTGCATCTGTTTAAAAGAGTTTTGAAATATATATTAAAAGAATAAAAGAAAAAATAAAAGAAAAAAATCAATTGTTATGGACATGCACATCTGTCTGCGGGAATGGTATCGAGATGCCTTTCTTATCGAACTCAATCTTTATGTTCTCATGCATATCGAAATAGACTCCCCAATAATCCTCGTTCTTAGCCCATACTCTGACCTTGAAGTTCACTGAACTGTCTCCGAGCTCTCCGACGACAATCTGCGGTTCAGGGTCTTTCAGGATCCTCTTGTCCTTCTTGACGACTGCGTTTATGACATCCCTTGAATTCTTGATGTCATCCCCATATCCGATACCGAATACCATATCCACTCTTCGTTGTTTTTCTGTCGAATAATTGACTATGGTCCCGTTCGATAGCGGCCCGTTCGGGATTATGACTGTCTTGTTGTCCGGCGTCTTGAGTGTGGTATTGAAGACCTTGATCTTCTCTACCTTGCCGAGCTGGCCTTCTCCTTCGATGAAGTCACCGACCTTAAACGGCTTGAATACAAGGATCAGGACACCCCCAGCGAAATTTCCGAGCGATCCTTGCAATGCTAATCCTATTGCGAGTCCAGCTGCTCCGAGTATTGCGATGAATGAGGTCATCTGCACTCCAAGCATCGAGATTACAGTGATGAGTAAGATTACCTTAAACGATATCTTGAATAGGCTTACCAGAAAATGGGAGAGTGATTCATCAAGCTTCTGCTTCTCCATCCTTCTTCCAAAACCGTTGCCTATGACCCTGATGATCCAAAGACCAATGATCAGGATGATTATCGCAGCTACTGCTTTAGGCAGGTAGAACACTGTCCTTTCGACTGCTTCATCTATGAGTTCTTGTACTACAACCATATTATCGCCCCCAAAAAAAATGATATTTATTCAATTATTGATTGAATTGATCATGATAGAATGAAAGATTCTTCTTAAGATTTATGGTAAAATGAATAAATACGCATTATTTTAGCACAAATGAAAAAAACTAAAGAAAATCTAGACATCGATCATCTCGATCTCGATATGGAGCCCTTCAGGGATCGGGACTCTCATGACAAGCCTGAGCGCACGCTCATCGATACCAAGATCGATAAGTCTCTTATGTACTCTCATCTCATAACGTTCCCAAGTGGCTTTTCCTTCTCCATCAGGAGATTTACGGGTAGCCATCCTTAGTTTCTTTGTAGGAAGAGGTATAGGTCCACGAATCTCGACACCTGTCTTTTCAGAGATATCTTTGATGAATGCGCTCACTTCATTGACTTTGCTTATTTCAGTTGATGCTATCTTGATTCTTGCTTTTTGCATTTTGTTGCTCCGTGTACCTCATGATAAAATTCGTTTTTACCATGAAAATAAAAAAAAGGGAAGGCTTATGCCTTCTTTACGAGATCGATGCACATGCCTGCTGCGACAGTGGTGCCAGAGTCCCTGATAGCGAATCTTGATAGCTGAGGGATCTCTTTTTGTTTCTCGATCACAAGCGGCTGAACAGGCTTCACAGTTATGATTGCTGCATCCCCATTCTTGATGAAATCTGGGTTCTCTTCCAGGACTTCTCCGGTAGCAGGGTTTAGCTTCTTCAGGATTGCTGTAACCTGGCAAGCGATCTGTGTAGTGTGTATATGGAACACCGGTGTGTAACCGACAGTCACGACGCTCGGATGGTTCATGACGATGATCTGAGCGGTGAACTCTGATGCGACAGTTGGCGGCTCTTCTGCAGGTCCGATGACGTCTCCACGGGCGATGTCCTTCTTGCCGAATCCTCTGACGTTGAATCCGATATTGTCACCAGGCTCTGCTTCCTGCATCTGCTCATGGTGCATCTCGATGGATTTCACTTCTCCAGGGACTCCTTTTCCTTCTCGTCCTGGAACTGCAATGACTTTCTGTCCTACCTTGAAGATGCCGGTCTCGACTCTTCCGACAGGGACTACGCCGATTCCAGTGATGTTATAGACATCCTGGATAGGGAGCCTGAGAGGAAGATTTGTTGGCTTCTCTGGAGGATTGAACGTATCTATTGCCTCAAGAAGGGTTGGTCCTGTGTAGAAAGCCATCTTCTCTGATTTCTTCACGACGTTGTCACCTACAAGCGAAGCGATAGGGATGAATTTTACATCATCTGCCTTCCATCCTGCCTGGGTGATGGTTGTAGTGACTTCCTCGACAACTTTATTGAATTTGTCTTCGGAATAATCGACTCCTGAGATATCCATCTTATTGACTGCTACGATGAGCTGGCCTACGCCTAGGATCTTCGAGAGCTTTGCGTGCTCGATGGTCTGTGCGTTGACACCGTCATTCGCTGCAACCACGAGAACTGCGCAGTCAGCCTGTGATGCGCCGGTGATCATGTTCTTGATGAAATCCCTGTGTCCTGGTGCGTCGATGATGGTAAAATAGTATTTGTCGGTCTTGAACTCCTTATGAGCAAGGTCGATGGTTACTCCCCTCTCCCTTTCTTCTTTCAGGTTGTCCATGACGAATGCAAATTCGAATCCGCCTTTGCCGAGCTCTTCAGCTTTCCCTTTAAGTTTTCTCATCTGTTGCTCATCAACATTTCCTGAGTCAAACAGAAGCCTACCGACTGTAGTTGATTTTCCGTGATCAACGTGACCGATGAACACAAGATTTATGTGTATTTTATCTTTAGCCATTTTGGGTTAACCTCCCTCTTTGTTTCGTAATCTAGCGACCTTTAGGATTCCTATTTTATTTATAAATGTTTTGGAAACCCCCATCGAAACCATGGTAAAGATAGACTGATTTATAAAACATATGGTCTAGACCGCCATAATTTCATATTAGAAGACCTCAATTAAGCTGTTCTGCGTATCCGCCAGTAGCATCGAGACGATATCCCTGACTTGATATCTTATTGAATAAGAATGCACAACCCCATGACATTCATTTGACATCCTGTTACCATCACGTTTATATTCTACTCCTGTGTCCTGTCCATCATGTTTGAGATTACAGCAGAGGACGGAAACGCAAGGACCGGCATTCTCACTACTGCTCATGGTAAGGTCCATACCCCCTCATTCAAGGCAGTGGCTACAAAAGGTGCTGTCAAGCATATAACTCCTGAAGATCTTATAGAGATGGGTGCAGAATCAATCATTTCGAACGCTTTCATACTTTCCTTGCGGCCAGGACTCGATATCATCAGGAACCATGGAGGTCTGCATAAGTTCATGGGTTGGGACAGGACCATCTTCACTGATTGCGGTGGATTTCAGGTCCTTTCTCTTGAGAATGATTTCCATGTAGATACCTCTACTAAGGGTATCTCATTCAAGAGCCCGTTCGATGGGACCAAACAATTCCTCGACCCTAAACGCACGATGGAGATCGAGAAGATAATCGGGTCCGATGTCGCGATGGCGCTTGATCACATGCCTCTTTATGGGTGCTCTAAGGAAGAAGCGAGAGTTTCCATGAAAAATACTCATGCTTGGATGAAAGAATGCATATCCATCCACGACGCTCCCAAACAGCTCCTCTTCGGTATAGCACAAGGCTCTATCTAT
>JAUUYB010000107.1 GCA_030590605.1 Candidatus Woesearchaeota archaeon | reverse complement strand
TTACCTTGACGAATCTGCCTGACGCTCGGTCTCGTTCTTCTTTGCGATTGCGTTAGAAGTCGGACTCATTGAATAAGCATTGACGATTTCGTCGGTCAGAGTAGAGACGAACGCTTTCTTAGCGTTGAATGACTTATGATATGCTCCCTGCGTGATATATCTTAGAGCGAGGTCAATCCTTCTCTGAGGAGCGCACTCGACAGCTTTTGGATATCTTGCTCCACCATACTCGATCGCGATGATCTCCTCCCTAGGAGCTGCGTTCTCAATTGCTTTCACGAAAACTTCGATAGGATTCTTCTTAAGCCTTTTCTCGATCATATCAAGAACCTTCTCGACCTGATTGTAAGCAGTCACTGACTTTCCAGTGTTATTGCCGGAGGACTTGAAATGCTTCTTTCCCTTGTGACCTGAAACCATGATCTTGTTAATGAGCCGTTCAACTATGAATACTTTTGATTTGTGGAACCTCTTTCCTGCATACCTTGCGCCGGTCTTTGGGACGAGCTTAGGTTCAAGATTGATATATCTCTGGAGACCCTGGTCATCGACCCTGATTCCGTCTGTGCTCCAACGATTAAATGCCTTTATCATTCTAATTCTAGAATCCTGAGACCATTTATAAAGGTTGCGGTGATTTATAAAAGGATTAGGGGGAACAATGCCAGAAAGACCGAAGTTTTTCCCGATTCTCAATAAGAAGCCCGATATACGTGGATTCAAGGTCAAGCATCTCTTCATCATTTTTCCTGAGCCATTCAGACAGCCAACCTGCACGGACCGCAATCAAAAGCTCTGGGAAGTGCTTCCAGCTGACTGGAGCCGCGAATCCCTCTTTCTGGAGCACTTTGATCAACTGTGGGGCCAATCCACCCAGAAGCAGATTAGGGTCTTCGATCCCAACGCAGCTGACGAGGTTTGCGACATCATATAGTTCGGGTTTGTTCCCTACGAACTCCCAATCGATGACTGATCTGATTTCTTTCTTCCCCCAAATCGCGTTCAACGGATGCAGGTCTCCATGACAGAACCCTAAAGGGAGAGATAATGAGCTGAAATCATCATCAAGGAATCTGAAGAATCCTTTATATTGAGTGTACTTATCATCCCGATCCTTCTTTATCGTCTCTGTGAGCGATTTCAAGTAAGTGGAGATAGAAAACGAATCATCTGCAAGCCCTGTGCTGTATTTACGCAGGTCAAGGAGAAACTGAGCAATAACGTCTCCCCTCCATTCTTCTGTTGCATATGAAGGCCTGGACAGGGCTATTCCATCGACAAACGGCATGATCTGCCAATGATTCTCTTCATGCTTGACCAAGAAATCTCCTTCTTTGGTCTTGAGATATGGATGCACTTCTTTCAGTCCGTTATCCTGAAGAGTGCTGACGGTGTGAGCGATCTTTTTCTTTCGCTCTATCGACTGCCGGAAGACTCCCTCCAGCACATAAACGTCCCCAGATTGTGTCTGGACAGCCGATCTATGTGCGCATCTTTCAGGGCTGCCGCAGAGCTTGATTTCCGGAAGGACAGTCTTGAATGAAATACCCCATTGCTTTAAGATCGATGGATAATCCATGCGACAAAGTGAAATGTCCTGGTTTAAGAATCTACCTGATTATAGAATGTTTGATAAATAATAAATAGAATAGAAAAAAGAGTAAAAAAAAGAAATAATTATTTCCTTGCTTTCTCAAGCTTTCCGCCAAGCAGCGCTGGAAGAGACTGATCATTTATCTTCGTGACATGCCACCTGACACCAGGAATATCTCCTTTGGCACGCCCCATCTTTCCGCCGATACACTCGACTAAAACTTCATCGTGCTCATCTACGAGCTTAGTAGCTTCGTTACCTGGTACGAATGCTGTGATCTGCTTTCCGTTCTTGATAAGCTGAACTCTCACGCACTTCCTCATAGCTGAGTTTGGCTGCTTTGCTTCCAATTGTATCTTTTCAAGGACAATTCCTTTAGCCTGTGATGCACCTGAAAGAGGATCTGATTTTCTCTTAAGATCAAGAGTCTTCCTGACATACTTCTTATTCATCCACCTAGATTGGACTCTTCGTTTAACCAGCTTCTTTGCTGCGTTTATTCCATTTGCTTTTTTTCCCATTTATACAACCTTGATTTCTTCTATATTGAAATACCGTTTAGCGATGCTTTCATACATCCTTAAGTTTGATGCACTCCTTCCGATCAGACGCCCTCTTGTCTGGGTATCCACCGGAGTGATCGTGATAATATTTTCTTTCTCTTCTATATTAGACGCTTTGTTCGGATAGATGAGATTCTTCACGAATCCGCAAACCCTGGGGTTAAGTTCTACTATTTTAATCTTTCTGTTAACTCCCCTCTCCACACGTCGGATATTCTCACCATTCTTCCCTATAGCCTTGCTGATCTGGTTCTGATCGACAACGAATACAAGCCTTTCAGGCGTATCGATGCAATCCTTGACACCAGTCCTCGTAACCGCCTGGAATAGCGAGAGGAACTTGATCATGTCACTGTTCAGTTTTATCTTATTCATTTGGAAGGGCAAGCACGGAAATGGAGAACTGTTTCCTGCAAAGGGTTCCAAGCTCATCGTTTGGAATAGGCAGACGGATAACCTCTGCATCTCCCTTATACTGTTCAACATCTCCAACAATCTCTTCCGGACAGTTTGATGAAAGGTATATGGCTTTAGCCTGACCTCTCTTAACAAGGTCCATACTCCTTTCTGTCCCGAAAACGAGATGCTTCTCCTTTAGTATCTTCTTAAGTGATTCGATATCAGCGTCAATAACTTTCTTCTTTGCCATTTCTTATCCCTCCTATTTCTTGATCTTAGTGACAAGCCCAGGAAGACCAGTACCTACAGGGATAGGCTGGTTGAGCATTACGTTCTCGATGACCGAATCCATCCTGTCCACATCTCCTTTGAGCGATGCCGCGACAATGTGTTTGATCGGAGTCTCGAACGATGCCCTTGCAAGAACGCTTGACTTGTCGCTCACGACCCCATACCTTGTGATCCCTTTGACTCCGCCTGACTGGCACATGGTGTCAGCTACGAGCATGATATGCCTGACATCAACATTCAGACCCTGCGATTCAATAACCTCAAGAATCTCATCGATAATCGCCATCCTTGCAGCCTCGATTCCGAGCACACCCTCTATCTCGAAGATATCATTCGTCCGGGTCCTGGAGGTATCAACGAAATCCAGTTCAAGCACTTTAGGCAGGTTCGTCCCTGCAGTGATGATCTTGAATTCGTCTATGGTATTATCCTTTATCGGAAGCACCTGCATGATACCCTTGATACCCTTGATGTAACAGTCTTTGATCTTCTCTTTGATCTTATAGATCTCGTTCAAGTTCTCATTCTTTTTCTTAGGCTTGATCAGGAAACTGTCTTTCTCAGCCTTCACTGAGATCTCCTTAATCGATTTCCCAAGGAGCGTGATGATATCCGCACTCGTAAGAGTCATATCCTCCATCTTCTTCTTGTCTACCTTAACTTCGATTGTAGAATCGATGATATTGATGAGGAATTCTGTCGCGATCTCAGAGAACCTAGTCTCCTTGATCTGCCGAGCGAGCTTCTTGATGTCCTTACCTTTGTTATACGGACTCTTCAGGTATATATTCATCATAGGTGTCTTGATCTTCTTTCTTCCATCAAGGACTTCGATGATCCTTGGCAGACCCATCGTCACGTTCATCTCTGCAACTCCTGCGAAATGGAATGTGTTAAGTGTCATCTGGGTACCTGGCTCTCCAATCGATTCTGCGGAGACTATACCTACTGCCTCTCCTGCCTCTATCTCTGATTTCTTGAATTCAGAAGCCAACTCAACGAAAACTTTCTTCACTTTGGCATCAGTCATTCCTTTTGTCAATTTTTCAGCTTCATCAAGAAGCTTTTCTGGGATCAGACCCTTGAAATCCTTTATCGCGTTCATTTTCACACCCTCTCGATTATCTTCTGGATATTGATGGACCCGTTCTCGCTCTTCGAGACATCCATGCCGTCTTCACCATAATTGAACTGGATAATCCTACCGACAGCATCCCTGACAGACTTGTCGTATTCGACTCGCAGGTCCTGCATCGCATTCGCGAGCCTCCTGTAGAGATACCCGGATTTTGGCGTCCTAAGAGCCGTATCCATGAGGGAATCCCTTCCTGTCATCGCTGCAAAGAAGAACTCATGCGGCGCCAATCCGTCCTTGAACCCGTGCTGGATGAATCCTCGTGCACGAGGGGAAAGATCACCTTTCTTGAAACACGAAAGCGTCCTATTCGAAAATCCTTTCTCAATCCTCTTCCCTCTCATCGCCTGCTGACCGACGCATGCAGCCATCTGAGCAAGGTTAAGCGGACTTCCTCTTGCTCCGCTATCAACCATTATCATGGTCGACGTGTTCTTGTTTGAATATTCAGCGACATACTCACCTGTCTGGTTCCTTGTCTTGTTCAGAAGCTCAAGT
>JAUUYB010000061.1 GCA_030590605.1 Candidatus Woesearchaeota archaeon | reverse complement strand
CATCAACCAGAACCCGAAGAACTGTTCTGTCCTTTATGGGACTGATTCCTGCCAGGTCTCCTGGATAATCAATGCGACAGGCACACTCGAAAGCGAGCATACCTTCTTCTCGATCTGCGAGATGACCAGTAATATTGTATATGTCAATGACGCAAATTCTTCCAATGTATCAGTCAGGATCACGGCGAATGATTCAGAATCCCCAATAATCGAATCAGTAACAGTAGCTCCATCCAGTACGTACGGCGACCCTGTGACTCTCTTCAGCCCAGTGTCTGATAATGTTCAGGTCGACATGTGCTGGGCCAACATCACGAGACCAGACACTACGATTGCCCGCGTGAGTGACACCTGCATGGCACCACAGAACTATACACCATCACAGATAGGTGTCCACACAGTGATCTTCGCTGTCAATGATACCAGCGGGAACCTGGTGTCACGATCAGGAGGCTCTTTCACATTGGAACCCGATAACGCCCCCAACGTGTATCTGATAAGTCCAGCGGACAGTATATGGTCAAAAGGGGTAGGTCTCCAGTTGACTTTCAATGCCTCAGACGAAAGAGACGGCTCAACCACATGTAACGTCATCCTCAACTCCAGCGCCGTCTACCTGAATCAGACCATGACCGTTTCAGGAGCGTATGCCTATAATGTCTCCCTGACCCAGGCCAGCGCCATACCGCAGGGCAATTACACATGGTTCGTCTACTGTATCGACTCAAGTTCAAATTCTAACAGGACCGGCCTCCGAAAGGTGTCCATAGACAAGTCTTCGCCGACAACGACTGCTACGATAACCGGAACCAAGAGCAATGGCTGGTATAATTCCACCGTGACCATAACCTTCAACGCCACGGATTCAGCATCGGGTGTCAATTACACGATGTACAAGTCATCTACCAACGGTTCCTGGATCAATGGAAGCGGCACCGCTGTCTCCTCGAACATCTGGGACGATACGGTATATTACCTCTCTGTCGATACCAGCGGCCGCCAGGAGCCCCGCAAGTTCGTCTCCATCAAGTATGATGATACATCACCTGTACTCGACTCATTCAGCATCGACTCGACTCTCTATAAGACGACATCGACCATAGTCGTCCAGGCGAAGGTCAGCGATGATGTGTCAGGGATAGCTGACGTGACAGTGACAATTGGCAATCAATATGCCTTGGTCAAATCAGGACAGTACTATACAAGAACGATCCCTGCACCGCAAACAGAAGGATTCCATAATCTCTCAATACGCGTGGTCGATGTCGCAGGGAATTCCTATTCAGATATTTCCATAGTCCAGATAGAGGTCAACGATACCGCTCCGAGCATCACCGCCTCTACGATAAACGGGTCATATATCTCTAATGGATCATCTCTTGGGTTCTCCATCGGCGGTGCCGGAGTCTCCGGTTATTATAACACTTCTTCATCAGGGGCATTGGTTCCCGCAGGAGCCTCCTTGTCCGTAACTGCGCAAGGGAACGAGGCTGCGCCGTTCTCAGTATACATCAAGGCGAATAACACCCTCCAAAGCACGGAAAATACCTATACTTACCTCTTCGACACTTCCAAGCCTTCTGTCTCAATGACCCCTCTTATCAACGGCTCTTCGTATAACGGGACAGTCCGGTTATCTCTAGGTGCTTTCGACTCCCGCAGCGGAATCCAGAGGATATGGCTGCTTGTCGACGGCTATAGGAGATGGAACACGACACAGAACAACACATATGATCTTAACACCTTTGATTTCAGGGATGGCCCGCACAATATCTCTGCCCTCGCTGTAGATGAGATGGGGAATAACCAATCCGTGACTTTCGCTGTCACTATCAACAACACCATACCAGTCATCATCAATACCTCAGAGACAGGAGAAGTAGGTGCAGAAGACCTCGAAAACACGCTTGCCGAGCATTTCATATCAGGCATCACAGGAATAAATTCATCTTCCACCTCTCTCTTGATATCGGTCCTGGTTCCGGATTGGGCTGATGAGATCACAAACTCCAGCATCTCCAATGACGACCCTGGCGCTGCAGCGGTAGAGGTCCTGGTCTACCTCAATATCACCGCAGACACAGAAGACAGTTCATATGTATATTTCACCATCCCTCTCGCTGATCTCTACAATAAAGTCGACCTTGATATAACCTCGCTCGAGAGCAAGATAAAAGTCCGTGCAGACCATGGAAATTCTGAAGAGATCTTACCTGTCAAGGTGGTGGATAATAACACAGATCCGCTCCAGTTCTATTTCGAGACGACTGATTACTCCGTCTTTGTCCTATATATAGTGACGGCAGAACCTACAGAGACTGTACCTCCTCCAAGCAGTGGTGGAAGTGGCGGAGGCGGAGGCGGAGGCGGCTTTGCGAGACCTTACTTTTCCGTAACATATCAGCTGGTCTCCCCAGGGGAGATGACGATCGAGATTGACAAGAAGGAAGTCCCCTTCACTGCCCTCTCTTTCAGGGTCAATAGTGAACAGGAAGACGTGTCATTCAAGATAGAAGGCCTGACAGAGATGCCTGAAGTAGTGACTCAAGTCCAGAGTGCGTACAAGTACATCAACCTAAGCACATCTATATCGGATGTTTCGGATATCAGCATAAGATTCAGTGTACCTCGGGAATGGTTCGTGAACAATTCTGTCCTTCCGACAGAGATAGTCCTCATGCGGTATACCGGAACCTGGAGCCCTCTCGAAACATCTATTGTCCAGACGAACTCTAGTGAGACCATATATGAAGCCATGACACCAGGATTCAGCTATTTTGCCATCGGATCACATGAAGAGGGAACCATCGCTGACCCAGAAATATCGGAAGAATCAGAACCCTCTGAAAATGGAGAGACTGCCCCTCCAATAACAGGAGAGGTCACACAAGAAACATTCCCTGAATCAGATGGAAAGGAAAGCAGTTATATCGTCTACATCATAATCGTCTTCTTCATAGCATCAGGAGCCTTGATACTCATTTTTGTAAACGGGCAATCATACCCCAAACAGATGGAGAAACTCATACAGGAAGGGGAGACTATAGATGGAGCAAGGCGTGTCTATCCTATAATAAAAGAGACCTATACTCATCTCAACCATGAGCAGAAGAAACACTTCTATCCAGAGATCATCAATATCTATAACAGAGGGTATGGAAAGGACACACAACAAGATAAGAAGGATAATACATAAGTCATCCTACTCGCATTGTCCAAGAAAAATAGAATGTTCAATGCGTGAACCTAATTCTTAGGATAGCCCTGCCCGGAATTAAAAAACAAAGAAAGAAAAACTAGCCCTGCCCGGATTCGAACCGAGGTCCTTCGGCCCAGAACCGAAGATGATGCCCACCAAACTTGCCAAGTTTGATCAATGGCGACCAAGTGAGACATTCCTACCGGAAGTCTCACGAATCTGAATATGAGTCAAAAGAAAAAAAAGTAGCCCTGCCCGGATTCGAACCGAGGTCCTTCGGCCCAGAACCGAAGATGATTGGCCACTACACTACAGGGCTGTAATTCATTTTTTGAGAGAAGTTAGACTGTTTATAAATTTAACTCTTAACTACGCCTTTCAGTGCAGCGATCGCGACTTCGATCTGGCGGTTGTCAGGCGTCTTGGTCGTTATCTTCTGGAAAAGGAGACCAGGAAGGATGAGTGCCTTGAAGAATGGGTTCCCTTCGTACTTCGCTGAGAGCTTCAGCACTTCGTAAGCCACACCTGCAATAGGGAATAAAAACGGAAGACGGGCGAAGAGAAGCAAGAAGAAAGGGAGTTCTATCGGAACAATAGAGAAAATAAGGATAGCGAAAATAAGTACTATGAACAGGAAGCTTGTTCCGCAGCGAGAATGGATTGTAGTGTATTTCCTAGCGTTCTTGATAGTCAACTTCTCACCCGCCTCGTAACAGTTGACTGTCATATGCTCTGCCCCATGATATTCGAAAACTCTCCTGATATCAGGGAAAAGCGAGACAATGTAGATATAAAGGAGGAAAACTGATATCCTGATCAGACCATCTATCAGATTGAAAATTATTGCGCTATCTCCGATAATATCATTTGTATGCAAAAGTTTGGTGATACCGAGAGGCAATACCTTAAAGAGGAGAAGTGCGAACACGATCGAAAACCCTATCGATATCACTATCTCCTTGGTCTCCAGCTTCTCATCTGATTCTCCTGCTGACTCATTAGCAGACCAGATCATCTCTTTCATCCCGATATATGTCATATCGATAAGATTGAATACGCCACGGATGAATGGAAGCGAGAATAACTTGTTCCTAGAAGAGAGCGGTTTTACCTTGAATGCCTTCACCTTGATGTTATCGCCCTGGATGACTGCGGTCGCTATCTTGTTTCCGTTCCGCATCATGACGCCTTCAATCAGGGCCTGGCCACCTACATGATTTGACATATAAAAGAAGATTGTGCAGGATTTTTTAATACTTTCGGATGCTACACCTCTTATACCACATCAAAGAACAAAGCCAGGTGTATGGAGGTTCTCCATATCAAGACCCCCCAGATAAGAAACGACCCTTGCTGCGAGCATCTCCACCTTGTGGACCTCTCCCAACCGAAGCGGACCCTTGGTCCCTTCTACTATGAACCCTTCACCCTTATTAAGCATCTTGAACTTAAGGGAAAAAAGCATCCTCGCCATCTTTCCAGAAGCGCTTCCACTGAACAGGTTATGTAGATGAGTATCATAGACAAGCGCATATTTCTCATGGACACGAAGCCTGAAAATCTTTGAAATGAATCTGGCCATATCCTTAGACGGCCTCCAGAAGTGAGTAGGACAGCCGAGAACAAAGAAATCAGCTTTTTGGATCAGCTCTTCCCTCACATCTTTAACATCTGCAGTGACCACTGCATGCTCTTTTCTCTGGAGATGCTTATCGAAATATTCTGCAATCTCCTTAGTATTACCATAGACAGAGTCATAGACATTAAGTATATTTACCATTCTCTAATATTCGAAGCCTTTGACCTCGATTCCGTGGTCGTGGAACTCAAGAGTATGGTATCCCATCTCAGCCCGAGTCGAACGCATCTTCCTGACTGCGAGAGTCCTTACTATAGTCTTCCCGAATTCTTTTAGATCCAGCTTAATCACTCCATCACAGACGAACTCTGAGACAGTGTCCCGGGTGATGAAGTTTCCGCTTTCAGGGGAGTCTCCAACGAATATCGTAGTCGCTCCAAGCTCTGATACCTTGCTTGCGAATATATAGATGAACTGCTTTGTCTCATCGCTCATCGTCATCGGGGATGGCACAAGACCGTTAGGTGAATATTTCTCCTCACCATCCACTATAGTCTTGATCGGAAGAGTGTACATCGATGCGTTGATCGAAAGTATGGAGAGTGAATCAACTACCATCCGTTTCACATCTCCCATCTCGTAGAATGCATCACCGATTATCTTGAAAATCTCAGTGTTCACAGTATCTATAGGGATCTTGATGAACCTAATGAGTCCGCGATGTTCAAGATCCGAGAAATCCCACCCGAACTGCATGGCCTGCGCCTTCAGATCCTCCGGGGTCTCTTCAATAGAGACATAAATCCCTTTCTCATTCATCTGGGTCGCTCCGTGCCAAAGATAATGCAATGAAAGTATAGTCTTACCAGTCCCAGGGGAACCACAGATAAGAAGAGAATTTGATGCAGGAATACCTCCCTGAATTATCCTATCCAGCCCTTCGATTCCAAAACTTACGCGATCCATAGAGATACACCTCTTTTAAGAAAGAATAAAAAAAAATGAATATATAAATATTGCTATTTAAACTCAAAGTCTGCTGGATACCTACTTAGGAATCCCTGCTTCTTTCCTGAGGAGTTCAGCCTTATCTGTCTTCTCCCAAGTGAAATCAGGGTCATCTCTTCCGAAATGGCCATAAGACGCTGTTTTCTGGTAGATAGGCCTCCTGAGGTCGAGCTGTTCAAGTATGTCTCCAGGCTTGACAGGAAAATGCTTCCTCACAAGCTCAGATATCTTAGTATCAGAAATGATACCTGTCCCAAAAGTGTCGATCAGGATACTCATAGGCTCAGCGATACCGATTGCGTATGCAAGCTGGACTTCGCAACGTTCTGCAAGCTTCGCTGCAACGATGTTCTTTGCGATGTACCTTGCAGCGTATGCGGCGCTCCTGTCAACTTTTGTCGGATCCTTGCCTGAAAATGCGCCGCCGCCATGCCTTCCCATACCACCATAAGTGTCTACGATGATCTTCCTTCCGGTCAGACCTGCATCCGCGTATGGTCCTCCTCGGACGAAGTTTCCAGTAGGATTCACATATATCTTTGTGTCCTTGTCCATCAGGTCACTACAGATCGGCTTGATAACAAGTTCTGTGATGTCTTTCTCTATCGTGTCGTGGCTGATCCCATCATCATGATGGGAAGAGACAACGATAGCTTCTATCCTTAGAGGCTTGCCCCCTTCATACTCTACTGTCACCTGGCTTTTTCCGTCAGGTCCGAGATATTTTATCTTTTTCGACTTCCTTACTTCTGCGAGTTTCAGGGTGAGCTTGTGTGCAAGCGCAATCGGAAGAGGCATGAGCTCTGGAGTCTCATTACATGCGTAACCAAACATCATTCCCTGGTCTCCT
>JAUUYB010000113.1 GCA_030590605.1 Candidatus Woesearchaeota archaeon | reverse complement strand
TTCCATGCCAGTCACCTGAAGGAATCAGGCATATGGGAGGATCATCCAAGATTCATCATAACCACCACACCATCAGCAGCCTCATGGGTGGAATGGGCAAAAAAGATGGGTGCAGAATACATCTATGTCCCAGTCGGGTTCAAAGAGATCGCAAATATCATGAAAAAAGTAGAGAAACAGATGATAGAGAACCCAGATGAAGATGTGATCATCGAGGATATATTCGATAGGAAAGTCAATCTAGGGAAGCAACCGCGCCTAGTATTTACAGGTGAAGAATCCGGGGGCATGATAACAGGACCAGAAGAGCTGATAAAGAGCAAGAAAGGCAGAGTCGCTCTTGCAATGAGAGAGAAAAGCGCAGGAGAAGCGACAGTCATAGTCTCAGCGATGATATCCCACCTATACAACAAGAAGACGCTTTCCCAGTACCTGGAAGAGATATTCAAGAAGTACGACATCAAAAGGAAATATGATATAAGGATAGAGACAAGATTCTATAATGAGAGCAACCCAGACCCAGACAAGCTAAGAGAAGAGAAAGCAGCAGGTGAGAAGAAACGAGATAAGATCGACAACTTCTTCCTTTCCATAGCCCTATCTGTGAGAGAAGGAGCGATAATAGATACCGATGCACGCACCATACTCGAAGAGGCCCTGCCTACACTTGATTTCTCAAATCTGAAAGGAATCCACTTTGTCGGAGACGGCACATACTTCGATTTCAAAGACAAATACGTAGAGATAAGGAAATCAGGAACAGACGCAATAATCAAGGCATATAGCGCAGGTACAGATAAGGGAGAATGCATCAGGTATGCAGAGACTATAGCAAACTATAATGGAAAAAGGACTCCACTGTTCAAGAAGCTAATCTCAGAGAAGATGTACAAGTCGTGCCAGGAAAAGGCGCTGTCGATCCTAAGAGAATTCCAGAGGGCTTAAAATCCATTAATGCCTGAATGTTATACTTTCTCAATCGCAAATTATGATATCTTTCAATAATAGTAACAAATCTTTAAATAGGGACAATACTAAAATCAGCTTAACTATATAGTCATAAATAGGGGTCAATATGGGATTATTAGATTCTAAGAAAGACATCAACAAAGAGGACACCTTAAAAGTACTCTCTACGAATATAGAAGTCATCAACCAGAGGTTAGCTCAGACCAACCCAGAATACGGATTCTCAGAGTTCAGTGCAAACATAAAGAAGAGCATGGATGTATTATCTAACCAGGTCAAGACCATCGCAAACGGCATGAAGACAAGCAATATGGAGGTCCGTCAACTGATAAATTACGGGGTCAACCAAAACAATGTCAACAAGGGCGAGATACTAAAGACCGTATCTGCCTCAAATCAGAAGATCATCGACGCCATAACCCAGAATGCAGGGCAGATGAATAGGCTTGCATCAATCATGGATGACCTTCGGAAAACAGTCGAAGGTGAACTAGCTGGACTTAACGAAGGAGTGATGCGGTTACAACAGACAGAAGGCGTGACTGCAACATCTGTAGGGAAAGGGATGGAGAACATCAAAGAAGAGATGGTCAATATCATGAGCGACTTCAATTCCAAGCTCAATAATACTATCAAGTCAGGAGAAAAAGTAGACCCAGGTCTTTTGAAAGAGATCAAGAGCATGAAGAAGAACATGACAAACATCATGTCAGACTTCGATGGAGGGAGTACTGTGACTGAAGCTCCTGCAACAGCACCTTCTCCTAAGATACTTAAATCTCTTGATGAACTCAAGTCAAACCTCGACCGGAAATTCGAGATAATCACAGACGTCATGAAAGATCTGGTCCAGACAAATATCGAATACGTCAATTATCTGAAAGATCCTGATGATAAGGCAGCAGTAGCGCCGGATATACCTAAAGATACAACCTCAGAAAACAAATAATTTATATTACATGTATTCTAAAAAAGGTAAATGAACAAAACCATACAGATATCGATAGGTCTTGTCATCACAGTCATCTTCTTCGGGATGGCATTCTATAAGATACCTGCTATGATGTATGGTCCTGATGAGAATAAGACAACCGACTTGCTTGCTACAGTAAGCGGTACAGACCTCATAGTCACATTCATGACGACCGAAGAGATGCAGGCCACTGTCCATTATTCTGTGGGGGGGGTAGTCGATCTAAACCGCCTGACGAAATACAACACTGCGCATCGAGCAGATATCGATGTCAGTGCATATGGAGGTCAGACCATGGATATTTATATCGATGCGTGCGATGTCATGGGGGAATGTGAAAGATCTGAAACAATAAGTGTGGTGATATAATGCAAACAGTAGAAATCGTGATATATATGGTAATTGCGCTTATTGTAGGAGTATTGACCCTTACATTGGTCACAACATGGGATTATCGTGGAATCATCGATAAGATGACAGGTAATGATGACGGAATCAAATTCGAGAAAGTCAGCAATGCAGATTTTGCACTGAAAGCAGGGATGTTCTGGAAATCATGTGGGATGGGTGCTGTAGGAAAATCCGCGTCCCTATACCTCGAAGATGATGGATCAGGTACACCCATGGACATAGATGAATTCTTCTTACAGGTAAAAAGGATAAATTTCTGCAACTCGCTACAGAGCGTTTCCAGAGGATGCGGAGACATAGAGAACGTGGTATTTACCGGGTCATACAACCTGCCTCATGTCATCAACCTGGAATGTGATATAGCGACAAGAGAGCTTGTGATAACCGGATAGGGTCAGAGTATGCTGTCTATAGTTCTGCCTACCTAACTTAATTGTGTGGATAATCGATCCTGATAGGATGAAGTGTAATCATTAATTCTTATGAGTTGTAACTAATAATCTGTTAAGATAAATCAGATGGAAATGAAATTAGAAATGGAAAGAAAAAAAATAAAAGAAAAAAAGGTTTAACCTGTGTCACCAGGGCAAGACGTTCCGGTGTATGGTTCTCCAGAGCAACAGATCTGTCCTGAACCAAGCGCTACTCCTCCGCAGCACGTAGGCAATCCTGAAGGTTTCTCGCAAGTGCCGCCTTGGCATGTGCCTGGGACAGATGTTCCGTCACATTTATCGAAGCTTCCACAAGATGTGCCATCAGGCAAGTTCGTCTTCTGGCAGTCATCGACAGCTACACAGGTTCCGGTCTTGCATGTGGAATCACAGCTTCCACTAGTGAATTGATCACATGCTCCAGTCGACCCGCAAACTGCACAAGCTTTACTGCATGAGTCTCCTGCTCTGCTTGGGTCTGGTACGCAATCCTCTACAGAATTCTCGCAGCTTCCGCAATCTCCACATTCCCTGCCGTCAAGATCCATGCTGTAAAGACACTCTCCATCTATAGCACATTTCTTGCATGTATCACAGGAGAAAGTCTCTCCACCTTCGCCGTTAGTATCTCGGAGGACTCCATCTTCACAGACCTGACAGTCTGCATTCGGCGGATAAAGATCCAGATTGACCAGCCAACAGGTATCATCATCTCCACAAAAGAGGCAACCTGGTGCTGCACAATCGTCATCAGTTTCACATTCTTCTCCGAACATATCGAACCAGTCGACTCCAGCAGCTTTAGCAGCTCCACCTATCTCACACTCTCCTGTCGAACAGATACCTAGTGGGTTATCCGAAATTTCTTCTGGAGGAGGGCAGTCTTCAATCAAGCTGATCTGCACTAATGTACTAGACTGGATAGGGACAGTCCCGCTCTCAGTCTCAAAGAACTCTCCTTCGACCTCACAATTGATAGAGATAAGCATATAGACTATCCTTTGCATACCAAACCTATCGATTCTTGGGTGGGGGATACCATCATCATACTCTCCTGGAGTGTACATAGATGGAGTGAAAATGGTGCTATACGAGTAGGTCGGTGCAGGGACAATGCTTGGGTCCCGAGCATCCTGTTTGGTTTTTGTAGGATCTGAATGAGGGCAACCATACTCTCCTTCAGTACCTTTTCCTGGGTTAGGTGCAAGTTCAGGATCTGCATAGGTACCTACTTCTCTTGATCCATACCCTTCTGCATCATCAGCATTAAGATCAGAGAAATCATCCGACCCTGAAGGGTTGGCATTAGACCCGCTCGACTTGCATAATGATTTTGCGGGAGTGGAAGCACAATACATGGTCTGACCATTTCTTTTTGTTTCAACGAATGGGCTCCCTACACCTCCACTGAATAATGTCAAAGGCGCTGATTCATAGACAGGGATATAATCTATCTTCTCCTTCAGGATGCTATAATCGCATGTGAT